>NZ_JBYSWF010000021.1:0-71244 GCF_058780865.1 Pseudomonas sp. GP01-A4 | reverse complement strand
GTCTGGTAGCTCGTCGGGCTCATAACCCGAAGGTCGTCGGTTCAAATCCGGCTCCCGCAACCAAACATCAAAAAAGGCTACTCGAAAGAGTGGCCTTTTTTGTGCCTGTCTGTTTTAGCCCTCGTTTCGATTGTCTGACAAAAAACCTTTCCCAATCGCGCACTTACCGCACCCGCGTGACAATCCGACGCTAAATTGCACTTATTTGACCCATCGTTCGATTAACGGTTGACACCCCGCCGTTGCTCTGTAGAATGCCGCCACACAGACGCGGGATGGAGCAGTCTGGTAGCTCGTCGGGCTCATAACCCGAAGGTCGTCGGTTCAAATCCGGCTCCCGCAACCAAACATCAAAAAAGGCTGCTCGAAAGAGTGGCCTTTTTTGTATCTGACGAAAAAGTCCTTTTGAAACAATGGCATGGCATCTTTCATGAAACCGTACACGGTTTGTAGAGTCCATCTCATTGCAAGCTATGCTAAGTCTTCAAGCACTGTCCTTCTACGACCAATGGGCGCTGTCGCCGCACTTCGCGATACGCGTTAATATTTGTAATTATTTTGTCCATAGGGATTGGTAACTTGGCTGGATACCTCCATCCTGTCGCGCACAATCCACGAGGTGATTGATGCGCGCCAACTCGTCTGAACCACAAGACTCTGTCACAGCGACACAACCGATCACTCCCACCCGTTTGCGCTGGCTGGATCTGTTGAGCAAATACCGCCAACCCATCGGGCTGGCCGTCACCTTGTTGCTGTTCGCAATCGCCCTTATCGCCTGTCGCCACCTGTTGCTTGAACTGGATCTGTACGCGCTCCACGATTCAATCCTTGAAGTACCCAAGCCTGCACTGCTGGGTGCGTTCGGTGCTGCTGTCGCCGGCTTTATCATTTTGTTGGGCTATGAATTTTCCGGTGCCCGTTATGCCGGCGTGAAGCTGCCTGCCAAGACTCTGGCCTACGGCGGCTTTACAGCATTCGCCATCGGTAACGCGATTGGTCTGTCGATGCTCTCGGGCGGCTCGGTACGCTACCGTTTATATGCACGGTATGGCATCGGCGCTTCGGAAGTGGCGCGCATGACCGTGTTTGCCAGCCTGGCCCTGGGTTGCGCCCTGCCGCCGCTCGCTGCGCTGGCCACCCTGAGCAACCTGCCTGCCGCGTCCAATGCCTTGCATCTACCCGCCAGCCTGCTCGGCGGCATCGCCGGCGCTGTGTTGCTGTTAACAGCCGCACTGTGCATCGGCATCTACCGCCGCCGCCTGCCGGAACAACCGTATCCGGACAACCTGCTGGTCAGGGCCGGGCGTCGCACCTTGCGCCTGCCGGGCCGTCGCCTGACCTTCCTGCAACTGATCATCACTGCCCTCGACGTGGCTGCGGCCGCTACCGTGCTGTATATGCTGCTGCCGGAAGCGCCGCCCTTTGGCCCGTTCCTGCTGGTGTACCTGCTGGCCCTGGCCGCCGGTGTGCTCAGCCATGTACCCGGTGGCGTCGGGGTGTTCGAAGCAATCCTGCTGGCTGCCTTCGCCGACAAGCTCGGTGCCGCGCCACTGGCGGCCGCACTGCTGCTGTACCGGATGATCTACGTGGTGCTGCCGCTGTTGATCGCTTGTGTGTTCCTGCTGGTCAATGAAGCCCAGCGCCTGTTCCATACGCAACAAAGCCTGCGGGCGGCCTCGGGCCTTGCTGCACCGATCCTGGCCGTACTGGTTTTTTTGTCAGGCGTGGTCCTGCTGTTTTCCGGCGCAACCCCGGAAATCGACTCACGCCTGGAAAACATCGGCTTCCTGATTCCTCATCGCCTGATTGACGCGTCGCACTTTGGTGCCAGCCTGATCGGCGTGCTCTGCCTTCTGTTGGCCCAGGGCCTGCGTCGACGGTTGTCCGCGGCGTGGATGCTGACCATGGTGCTGTTGCTGACCGGCGCCCTGCTCTCCCTGCTCAAGGGTTTCGACTGGGAAGAAGCCAGCCTGATGACCATGACGGCAGTGCTGCTGGCGATCTTCCGGCGCTCGTTCTACCGCGCCAGCCGCCTGACCGAACTGCCGTTCTCGCCGCTGTACCTGGTGGCCAGCGTGTGCGTACTCGGTGCGTCGATCTGGCTGCTGTTGTTCGCCTACCAGGACGTGCCCTACAGCCATCAGTTGTGGTGGCAGTTCACCCTCGACGCCAACGCCCCACGGGGCCTGCGTTCGCTGCTGGGCGCGGCCGTGGTGCTGGTGGTGGTGTCGCTGACCTGGCTGCTGCGTACCGCGCGCCCGATCATCCACTTGCCGACACCGGATGAACTGGAGCGCGCCACCAAGATCCTGATGAACTCCGCACAACCCGACGGCGGCCTGGCGCTGACCGGCGACAAGGCCCTGCTGTTTCACCCCAACGACGAAGCGTTCCTGATGTACGCTCGTCGCGGTCGCAGCCTGGTGGCCTTGTACGATCCGATTGGCCCGACCCTGCAACGGGCCGAGATGATCTGGCAGTTCCGCGACCTGTGCGACATTCACCACGCCCGCCCGGTGTTCTACCAGGTGCGCGCGGAGAACCTGCCGTACTACATGGACATCGGCCTCACCGCGATCAAACTGGGTGAAGAAGCCCGGGTCGACCTCAAACGCTTTGACCTGGAAGCCAAGGGCAAAGAGATGAAGGACCTGCGCTACACCTGGAACCGCGGGACCCGTGATGGCTTGTCCCTGGAGATCCACGAACCCGGCCAGGCCCCGATGGAGGAGTTGAAAGTCATCTCCGACGCATGGCTGACCGGCAAGAACGTGCGGGAAAAAGGCTTTTCCCTTGGACGATTCAGCGACGACTACCTCAAGCACTTTCGTATTGCGATCATTCGCTTCGAAGGGCGCCCGGTAGCGTTTGCGAACCTGCTTGAGACCTACAGCCACGACCTGGCCAGTCTCGACCTGATGCGTGCGCACCCGGACGCGCCGAAACTGACCATGGAATTCATGATGGTCGGCCTGATTCAACATTATAAGAACCATGGCTACGCCCGCTTCAGCCTCGGCATGGTGCCGTTGTCGGGCCTGCAACCACGACGTGGCGCCCCGCTGACCCAACGCCTGGGCTCGATGGTGTTCCGCCGTGGCGAGCAACTGTATAACTTCCAAGGCTTGCGCCGCTTCAAAGACAAGTTCCAGCCTGACTGGGAACCCCGTTATATGGCCGTGCCCGCAGGACTTGATCCGCTGGTGGCACTGGCCGACACCGCCGCCCTGATTGCGGGCGGCTTGACTGGATTGGTGAAACGCTGATGATTCGACGCTCCTGGCGGTATGTATTGGCATTTTTGGTGGTACTGGCACTGATCCTCGGTGGCGGCTACTGGTACTGGAACCGCCCTGCACCGCAACCTACTCTGGAACAACTGCCCCAGGCCGATGGCACGGTCCTGACCCGCGTCACCCCGGGTACTGCGCCCAAGGCCCGCGTGGCCGTGGCCGTGCTGGCCGACGAAACCCTGACCGACAGCCAACTGATCGCCCTGAGCCAGGGCGGAGCAGCGCAGATCGTCCAGGTAATCCTGCCCAAGGATGACTGCAAGCTGCAGGAACAGGCCCTGCAAACCGCCCTCGGCCAGCTCGCCGGCCCGGCGACCCTGGTCAGCGGCATCGGCCCTGGCGCAGCCCTGGCCTGGCGCTGGCTGGCCGCGCAGAACGACGACAAGGCCAATGCCATCTCCGTCGGCTTCGCGCTGGCGCAGCCAGGCTGCAACGACCCGTTGCCGAAGACTTCGGCCCACGGTAGCTGGCTGGTGGCCTGGAACGATAACCCTGACGACGATGCTGCCAGTTTTGTACGCGATACACCGCGTGCTACCACCAGCATCAGCGACTACGACGTTCACTACCCGCAAGTGCTGAACAACGAGCTGCGCAAGCAACTGGTAGGCTCGGACAACGGCGGCCTGGCGATCCCGGTGGTCGAAGTGCCGGCTGGGCAGGCCAAGGACACCGTCACCCTGTTCCTCTCCGGTGACGGCGGCTGGCGTGACCTGGACCGCGACGTGGCCGGTGAAATGGCCAAGATCGGCTACCCGGTGGTGGGCATCGATACCCTGCGCTACTACTGGCAGCACAAGACTCCGGAACAAAGCGCCAAGGACCTCGCCGAGCTGATGCAGCACTACCGGCAGAAATGGGGCACCAAGCGCTTCGTGCTGACCGGCTACTCGTTCGGCGCCGATGTGCTGCCGGCCATCTACAACCGCCTGCCGGAAAACGAGCAGCAGCGTGTAGACGCGATCATCCTGCTGGCCTTCGCCCGCACCGGCAGCTTCGAGATCGAAGTGGAAGGCTGGCTGGGCAACGCCGGCAAGGAAGCTGCGACCGGCCCGGAAATGGCCAAGCTGCCGGCCGACAAGGTGGTGTGCATCTACGGTGCCGAAGAAGTCGACGAGAGTGGCTGCACCGACAAGACCGCTGTCGGCGAAGCCGTGAAGCTGCCTGGCGGCCATCACTTCGACGAGAACTACCCGGCGCTGGCCAAGCGTCTGGTAGACATCATCGAGAAGCGCCAGGGCAAGACCCCGGCCGAATAAGCGCCCACAAAAAAGCCCCCGCTGCCGCAAGGCACCGGGGGCTTTTTGTTGGGCTTACATTTCTACTTGAGTGCCGAGCTCGATCACCCGGTTAACCGGCAACTTGAAGAAGCGCAGGTTGCCGTTGGCGTTCTTCAGCATGAACGCGAACAACCCTTCGCGCCAACGCGCCATGCCCTTGATGCGGGACGCGATCACGGTTTCGCGGCTGAGGAAGTAGGTGGTGCGCATCGGGCTGAAATCCAGGTCATCCAGATGGCACAGCTTCAGCGCTTCGGGCACGTCCGGTTCATCGACGAAACCAAAGTGCAGGATCACCCGGAAGAAGCCCTCGCCATAGGAATCGACCTCGAAACGACGCTGGGCCGGTACACGCGGGATGTCTTCGTAGACCACCGTCAACAGCACCACCTGCTCATGCAGCACCTGGTTATGCAGCAAGTTATGCAGCAAGGCGTGGGGCACGGCATCCGGGCGTGCGGTCAGGAACACCGCCGTGCCTTGCACGCGATGCGGCGGCTGCACACGGATACTGCTGATAAAGATCGGCAGCGGCAGCCCACCTTCGTCCAGCCGGTCCACCAGCAGCTCCTTGCCGCGCTTCCAGGTGGTCATGAGGATAAACAACACAATCCCCGCCAATACCGGAAACGCACCACCCTGCACGATCTTCGGCACGTTGGCGGCAAAGAACAGCCCATCCACCAACAGGAAACCGATCAACACCGGGATAGCCAGTACCGGCGGCCATTTCCACAGCAACAGCATCACCGCCGACACCAGAATGCTGGTGATCAACATGGTGCCCGTCACCGCCACACCGTAGGCCGAAGCCAGGGCGTTGGAGGACTCGAAGCCCAGCACCAGCAGGATCACGCCCACCATCAGTGACCAGTTCACCGCGCCGATGTAGATCTGGCCTTGCTCGGCGCTGGAAGTGTGCTGGATATGCATGCGCGGGATGTAACCGAGCTGGATCGCCTGACGGGTCAGGGAGAACGCCCCGGAGATCACCGCTTGGGAAGCAATCACGGTGGCCAAAGTGGACAACGCCACCAGCGGGACCAGAGCCCACTCCGGTGCCAGCAGGTAGAACGGGTTGCGGGCTGCCTCTGGATTTTCCAGCAGCAGCGCGCCCTGGCCAAAGTAGTTGAGCACCAACGCCGGCAGCACCAGGGCGAACCAGGCACGGGCAATCGGCTTGCGTCCGAAGTGGCCCATGTCGGCGTACAGCGCCTCGGCGCCGGTCAATGCCAGTACCACCGCACCGAGAATCGCCACGCCCATGCCAGGGTGAACGATGAAGAAGCGCACGCCCCACACAGGGTTGAGGGCATTGAGCACCTCAGGGTGCTGGATGATTCCATGGATGCCCAGGCCGGCCAACACCAGGAACCACAGCACCATCACCGGGCCGAACAGCTTGCCGATGCGGTCCGTGCCATGTTTCTGGATCAGGAACAGCCCCACCAGCACCACCAGCGAAAGCGGCACCACCCAGCGCTCAAGGCCATCAAACGCCAGTTCCAGGCCTTCGACCGCCGACAATACCGAGATCGCCGGGGTGATCATGCTGTCGCCGTAAAACAGCGCCGCACCGATCAGGCCGAGAATCACCAGCACCGAACGCAACTTGGGGTAAGGTGCCGCCGCCCGCCGGGCCAAAGCCGTCAGGGCCATGATGCCGCCCTCGCCCTGGTTATCCGCGCGCAGGATAAACAGCACGTACTTGATCGAAACGACCCAGACCAGCGACCAGAAAATCAGCGCCAGGATCCCGAAGACCCCGTCGTGATTGACCTGAACCCCATAACCGCCAGCAAACACCTCTTTAAGGGTGTAGAGCGGGCTGGTGCCGATATCGCCGTAAACCACCCCCACTGCCGCCACCAGCATGCCGATCGGCTTTGCGTTGGACTGCTCGGCACCTGCTGCCTGACTACTTGCCTGACCCATCAACCACTCCTGCCCTTTGACCTGCGGTCTTTTATAAACAGCGCGCCTGCTGCGGGCGCCTATGCTGTCCACAGCATGCGCTGTTTTACTTCTCGTTACAGACGATTTATTGACCGAGGAAATTCACTCAGGTGCAACGGCGCGAAGCATAGCGCAGCACTCGTCGTATTTCCCTGCATAAAGCTGGTCAAGAGCGATTCCCGTCGCTAGAATTGCGCACTTTTTGATCAGAGGCACACCAAGTGCCCATCCGCCACCTTTCGTGCACGACGGGCGGCGTCATTCAATACCGAGGTTAGACATGTCCACCACCATCGCAAAAGCCAACCCCAAGGTCGGCTTTGTATCCCTGGGTTGCCCAAAGGCTCTGGTCGACTCCGAACGCATCCTTACGCAACTGCGCATGGAAGGCTATGACGTCGTGTCCACCTACCAGGACGCGGACGTGGTGGTGGTCAACACTTGCGGCTTCATTGACTCGGCCAAGGCCGAGTCCCTGGAAGTGATCGGCGAAGCCATCAAGGAAAACGGCAAGGTGATCGTCACCGGCTGCATGGGCGTGGAAGAAGGCGCCATCCGCAACGTGCACCCGAGCGTGCTGGCCGTGACCGGCCCGCAGCAGTACGAGCAAGTGGTCAACGCCGTGCACGACGTAGTGCCGCCGCGCCAGGACCACAACCCGCTGATCGACCTGGTGCCGCCGCAGGGCATCAAGCTGACGCCGCGCCACTACGCCTACCTGAAGATTTCCGAAGGCTGCAACCACAGCTGCAGCTTCTGCATCATCCCGTCGATGCGCGGCAAACTGGTGAGCCGCCCGGTGGGCGACGTGCTGGACGAGGCCCAGCGCCTGGTCAAATCCGGCGTGAAAGAGCTGCTGGTGATCTCCCAGGACACCAGCGCCTACGGCGTCGACGTCAAATACCGCACCGGCTTCTGGAACGGCGCGCCGGTGAAAACCCGCATGACCGAACTCTGCGAAGCCCTGAGCAGCCTCGGCGTATGGGTGCGCCTGCACTACGTTTACCCGTACCCGCACGTTGACGAGTTGATCCCGCTGATGGCCGCCGGCAAGATCCTGCCGTACCTGGACATCCCGTTCCAGCACGCCAGCCCGAAAATCCTCAAGGCCATGAAACGCCCGGCCTTCGAAGACAAGACCCTGGCGCGCATCAAGAACTGGCGCGAGATCTGCCCGGACCTGATCATCCGCTCCACCTTCATCGTCGGCTTCCCCGGCGAAACCGAAGAAGACTTCCAGTACCTGCTGGACTGGCTGACCGAGGCCCAGCTGGACCGCGTCGGCTGCTTCCAGTACTCGCCGGTGGAAGGTGCTCCGGCCAACCTGCTGGACGCTGCCATCGTGCCGGACGACGTCAAGCAGGACCGTTGGGAGCGCTTCATGGCGCACCAGCAGGCCATCAGCTCGGCGCGCCTGCAACTGCGCATCGGCCGTGAGATCGAAGTACTGATCGACGAAGTCGACGAGCAAGGCGCTGTAGGCCGCTGCTTCTTCGATGCGCCGGAAATCGACGGTAACGTGTTCATCGACGATGCCAGCGGCCTGAAGCCAGGCGACAAGGTCTGGTGCACCGTGACCGACGCCGACGAGTACGACCTGTGGGCTGAAAAACGCGCATAAGGTGTAAAGAATTGAAAAAGCCCTGCCTCTGGACAAGATGCGGGGCTTTTTTAGGTCTATCGTTTTGCCCATCGGCGCCAATCATCGGCAAGGGGCAGCGGGCATGCGTCAGCATTCGGTTATCCATACACCCAAATCCAGCGACTATCAGGAACTGACCCGCATCTGGGAGGCTTCGGTGCGGGCCACCCATGACTTCCTGCCGGACAGTTACATCGAGCTGCTGAAAAACCTGGTGCTGACCCGCTACCTCGACGCGGTGATGCTGATCTGCACCAAGGACTCGCGCCAGCGCATCACCGGGTTTGCCGGGGTGGCCGCGGGCAAGGTCGAGATGCTGTTTATCGACCCCGAGCACCGTGGCCAGGGCCTGGGCCGGCAATTGCTGCGCTATGCCATCGAGTCGATGAATGCCGATCAACTGGACGTCAACGAACAGAACCCGCAGGCCCTGGGCTTTTACTTCAAGCAGGGCTTTGAGGTGATCGGACGCACGGACCATGACGGCATGGGCCAGCCTTATCCGTTGCTGCACATGCGTTTGCGCCAGGCCCAGCCACAGGCGCGTCGCGGCTAAATGAAATGGAGCCGGGATTAACCGGCGCCACACAGGTACAATAGCCGCCCCCTTTTGTTTCGGCCCTTGTCATGACTGAACCCCTACGCCTCTCCAAACGCCTCATCGAACTGGTCGGTTGCTCCCGTCGGGAGGCTGAGCTGTTCATCGAAGGCGGCTGGGTCACGGTGGACGGCGAAGTGATCGACGAGCCGCAGTTCAAGGTCACCACCCAGAAGGTCGAGCTTGACCCTGAGGCCAAGGCCACAGCGCCGGAGCCGGTGACCATCCTGTTCCACGCCCCCGTCGGCGTGGATGCCGAGACAGCCATGGCGTCGATCAACGCCGAGACCCTGTCGGAAGAACACCGCTTCAGCAAGCGCCCGCTCAAGGGCCACTTCCTGCGCCTGACCGCCAGCAGTGACCTGCAAGCCAAGGCCAGCGGCCTGCTGGTGTTCACCCAGGACTGGAAGATTTTGCGCAAGCTGACCGCTGACGCGAACAAGATCGAACAGGAATACGTGGTGGAGGTGTCCGGCGACATGGTCGCCCACGGCCTGAACCGCCTCAACCATGGCCTGACCTACAAAGGTAAGGAATTGCCGGCGGTGAAAGCCAGCTGGCAGAACGAGAACCGCCTGCGCTTTGCGCTGAAAAACCCGCAACCGGGTGTGATTGCCTTGTTCTGCGAAGCCGTCGGCCTGAAAGTCGTCGCCATTCGACGCATCCGCATTGGCGGAGTCTCCATCGGCAAAGTGCCGGTAGGCCAATGGCGCTATCTGTCCGGCAAAGAAAAGTTCTAAGACTTTTTTCGCCGCCGAATCTCTCGATACCGCCTGCCTGGGCGGTGTCCACAGTTGAATGACCAGGATTGCCCACCATGATTCACAACGACGTACTGCGCAGCGTGCGCTACATGCTCGACATCAGCGACAACAAGATGGTCGAGATCATCAAGCTCGGCGGCATGGAAGTCACCAAGGACGACCTGCTGACCTACCTCAAGAAAGACGAGGAAGAAGGCTTCGTGTTCTGCCCGGACGAAGTCATGGCGCATTTCCTCGATGGCCTGGTGATCTTCAAGCGCGGCAAGGACGAGAGCCGTCCACCGCAGCCGATCGAACTGCCGGTGACCAACAACATCGTCCTGAAGAAACTGCGCGTGGCCTTCGAACTGAAGGAAGACGACATGCACGCAATCCTCAAGGCCTCCGAGTTCCCGGTGTCCAAGCCTGAGCTGAGCGCACTGTTCCGCAAGTTCGGCCACACCAACTACCGCACCTGTGGTGACCAGCTGTTGCGCAACTTCCTCAAGGGCTTGACCCTGCGCGTTCGCGCCTAAACCCGTGAACTACAGCGTCTCGCCCATCGGCTTTGTCCGCTCCTGCTTCAAGGAGAAGTTCGCCATCCCGCGCCAGCCACAACTGGCGCCTGCCGCCCGGGGCGTGCTGGAGTTGGTGGCGCCATTCGACCAGGGTGAGGCGGTGCAGGGTTTGGAACAGGTCAGCCATGTGTGGCTGCTGTTCCTGTTCCACCAGGCGCTGGAAGACAAGCCCCGCCTGAAAGTGCGCCCGCCTCGCCTGGGTGGCAACACGTCCATGGGCGTGTTCGCCACCCGCGCGACGCACCGGCCCAACGGCATCGGCCAGTCAGTGGTCAAGCTGGACAAGGTGGAAGATGGACGCCTGTGGATATCCGGGATCGACCTGCTGGATGGCACACCGATTCTCGACATCAAGCCGTACGTGCCGTACGCAGACATAGTTGACACTGCGACCAACAACATCGCCAGCGCTGCGCCACAGCTGATTCCCGTGCAGTGGCTGAAGACTGCGCTGCAACAGGCAGAAGGCCACGCTCAGCGCCTTGGCGAGCCATTGGTGGCGTTGATCGAGCAGTGCCTGGCGCAGGATCCACGGCCGGCGTACCAGACGCCGGGGCCGGAGCGGGAATACGGGGCGCAGTTCTGGGATGTTGATGTGCGCTGGCACTATCCCGAAGCCGGGATGATTTGTGTGCTGGAAGTCGTGTCGGCCGGGTAAACCGGAAACAAATGTGGGAGCGGGCTTGCTCGCGAAAGCGGTGGATCAGTCAATACATCTGGTGACTGTTACACCGCTTTCGCGAGCAAGCCCGCTCCCACATTTTTTTGCGTCGCGCTTATTTCTCGACGAACGCACGCTCGATCAGGTAGTCGCCCGGCTCACGCATACGCGGGGAAACCTTCAAACCGAAGCTGTTGAGCACTTCGCTGGTTTCATCCAGCATGCTTGGGCTGCCGCACAGCATGGCGCGGTCGTCTTCAGGATTGATCGGCGGCAGCCCGATATCGCTGAACAGCTTGCCGCTGCGCATCAGGTCGGTCAGGCGGCCCTCGTTTTCGAACGGCTCGCGGGTCACGGTCGGGTAGTAGATCAACTTGTCACGCAGGGCCTCGCCGAAGAACTCGTTCTGCGGCAGGTGCTCGGTGATGAATTCGCGGTAGGCGACTTCGTTGACGTAACGCACGCCGTGGCACAGGATCACTTTTTCGAAACGCTCGTAGGTTTCCGGGTCCTGGATCACGCTCATGAACGGCGCCAGGCCAGTGCCGGTGCTGAGCAGGTACAGGTGTTTGCCCGGCTTCAAATCGTCAAGCACCAGGGTGCCCGTCGGTTTTTTGCTGATGATGATCTCGTCGCCTTCCTTCAAGTGCTGCAATTGGGAAGTCAGCGGGCCATCAGGCACCTTGATGCTGAAGAACTCCAGATGCTCTTCCCAGTTCGGGCTGGCAATCGAGTAAGCGCGCATGAGCGGGCGGCCGTTGGGCTGTTGCAGGCCGATCATCACGAACTGACCGTTCTCGAAGCGCAGGCCCGGATCGCGGGTGCACTTGAAGCTGAACAGAGTGTCGTTCCAGTGATGAACACTGAGGACACGCTCGTGGTTCATGTTGCTCATGTACGGGGGACTCCTGGAAATGGGTCTGCGCCAAATGATGGATGCGCAATTGCACAGCATTCTAATGGCGGCGACAATATCTGTTAACTGGATTATTAAGATAAGGGTTATCGGTTATATCGATATGCGATTTACTCTACGTCAACTGCAAGTCTTCGTCGCCGTCGCCCAGCAGGAAAGCGTCTCGCGCGCTGCTGGCCTTTTGGCCTTATCTCAATCCGCCGCCAGCACGTCGATTACCGAGCTGGAGCGGCAATCCAGCTGCCAATTGTTCGACCGCGCGGGCAAACGCCTGAGCCTCAACGCCCTCGGTCACCAGCTATTGCCCCAGGCGGTAGCACTGCTGGACCAGGCCAAGGAGATCGAGGACCTGCTCAACGGCAAGTCGGGCTTCGGCTCCCTGGCGGTCGGGGCCACGCTGACCATCGGCAACTACCTGGCCACGCTGCTGATCGGCAGCTTCATGCAGCAGCATCCCGAGAGCCAGGTGAAGCTGCATGTGCAGAACACTGCGCATATCGTGCATCAGGTGGCGCACTACGAAATTGATCTGGGTCTAATCGAAGGCGACTGCAGCCACCCGGACATCGAGGTGCAAACCTGGGTGGAAGATGAACTGGTGGTGTTCTGCGCACCCCAGCACCATTTGGCGAAGCGCGGCCAGGCGACCATGGAAGAGCTGACCCATGAAGCCTGGATCCTGCGGGAACAAGGCTCTGGAACACGCCTGACCTTTGACCAGGCCATGCGGCATCACCGCAGCGCGCTGAATATCCGCCTGGAGCTGGAACACACCGAGGCAATCAAACGCGCGGTGGAATCAGGCTTGGGGATTGGCTGCATTTCCCGGCTGGCGCTGCGCGACGCCTTCCGGCGTGGCAGCCTGGTACCGGTGGAAACCCCGGACCTGGACCTGGCCCGGCAGTTCTACTTCATCTGGCACAAGCAGAAGTACCAGACCTCGGCGATGCGCGAATTCCTCGAGCTGTGCCGGTCGTTCACCGCCGGGGTGCAGCGCAGCGACGAGATCGTACTGCCGACCATTGCCTAGATCAGGATCACGGCCCACACCAGGGTAATCATGGTCAGCGCTACGAACTGCGCGGCGCTGCCCATGTCCTTGGCATTTTTCGACAAGGGGTGCAGGTCCAGGGAAATCCGGTCGATCGCCGCTTCGACGGCGGAGTTGAGCAACTCGACGATCAATGCCAGCAGGCACACGGCGATCAGCAGCGCCCGCTCTACCCGGCTGACGTTAAGGAAGAAACTCAGCGGGATCAGGATGACATTGAGCAACACCAGCTGACGAAACGCCGCCTCGCCGGTGAAAGCCGCACGCAGGCCATCCAGGGAATATCCGCCTGCGTTGAAAATACGTTTGATACCGGTTTGACCCTTGAAAGGCGACATAGAGTAGGCAACTGAGCAAAAAGGTGTGGGGAAACTAGAGCAAGCAAAGTCAAAAAAACGTGAATGAACAGCGTCTTAATGCTGCGAAATTGACTCAAGTTGTTGCAAGAGCAGCGCCGCCTGGGTTCGCGTACGTACGCCGAGCTTGCGGAAGATCGCCGTGACGTGAGCCTTGATGGTCGCTTCCGACACGCTCAGCTCGTAGGCAATCTGTTTGTTCAATAGACCTTCGCAGACCATGGTCAATACGCGGAACTGCTGGGGCGTGAGGCTGGCCAGGCCATCACGCGCGGCCTTGGCTTCGTCGGAGACGTTGATCTCTTCAAAGGCCTGCGGCGGCCAGGAGACATCGCCATCCAGCACCGTGCGCACGGCTTTCTGGATGTCTTCCATGGAGCTGGACTTGGGAATGAAACCACTGGCACCGAACTCCTTGGAGCGCACCACCACCGACGCCTCTTCCTGGGCCGATACCATCACCACCGGTATCTGCGGGTATTGCCCACGCAGCAGCACCAGCCCGGAAAAACCGTAGGCACCGGGCATGTTCAGGTCCAGCAGGACCAGGTCCCAGTCGGACTTTTCGGTAAGGCGGGTTTCCAGCTCGGCAATGCTGGCGACTTCGACGAGGCGTACATCCGGCCCCAGGCCCAACGTGACCGCCTGGTGCAGCGCACTGCGAAACAGCGGGTGGTCATCGGCAATCAGGATTTCGTATGTGGCCATTTATTAAATGATCCTGTTTTTTAGGGCGGCACTGATGGGTTCAGTGCTCGCCAACGCGCAAGGTGGCTGCCAGGCCAGCAGTCACCAAAGGGCGCGTTCAACGTCAAAAAGCGACGTATCCAATCTGTGACAGCGCCCCAATCGGCGCCAAGCATGCCCAGCGTAGCCTGGGTGGTCAAGCGCTACGCCCGTGGCTATTTTAGCGGGCTGCGCGTTTGCGCGGCCATCATGCAAAGGTCGGCTGGCCATGACACCTATAGATAAGGTGCAAGGCGAGTATGGACGACATCGGCCGGGTCCAGCGCCAGTTGAAACTTGGCGGCCAGGTAGTGAGTGCTGAATACGTCCAGGTAGGCATCCAGGACTTCACTGGCTGCGGCATCTTCAGCCAGCTCCAGGCACAGCGCGGCGACTTCGGCGGTGCAGAAGTGGTCATCACGCTTGGAGCGACGCAGCTTGTAGCGCGACAGTTGCTCGGGCGCCAGGCTCAGCACCGGCAAGTGCTCCAGGTACGGGCTCTTGCGGAACATCTTGCGCGCCTCGCTCCAGGTGCCGTCCAGCAAAATGAACAGCGGGCGCTTGCCCTCCTCCAGCCTGACCTGATGGACCACCCGCTCCGGGGCCACGAATTCGCCGGGAAAGACGATGTATGGCTGCCATTGCGGGTCGGCCAGCAGGGTCAGCAACTCCGGCTCAACCTCAGTGCGCGACCAGGGGAACGCAGTCGTGTCGTTGATCACATCGGCAATCAGCCAGCCGGTGTTGCTGGGTTTCATCGGCTCTACGTCGTGCATCAGCAGGCACATGCCGGATCTGGCCTGGACCTTGGGCCGCCAGGCGCACAGGCAGTACTCGGGAATCACCCGGCAGCCGGGGCAGCGTTCGGCCCGCGAGCCTCGCGCTACAAACGGTTTTACGGCACGGGCCAGGCGCTGCGTGCGCAAACGGGAGACGGCATGGCTCATCGGGTGCGCCGCAGGGAAGTGGAAATCGACACGGATAGAACTCGGAAGGCAAAAGTTACCGCAGTTTACCAGAGCCGCCCCCGGCCACCTGCACTTCCCGGCAATAGGCTGGCCCTAGGGGCAAGCGGTCACCTATAATCCCGCGCCACTGAACGCACAGCGCAGTGGCTGGTCTATGCACCAGTAACCGAATCAGGAGAGTTTCATGCTGCGTCTTATGCCACGCCTTGTAGTTCCGTCCGTCGCCCTCGCGCTGGTGTTGCCTCTGGGTGCCCAAGCGGCCTCGTTGCTGGAGGCTCAACTGAACAGGAAGCTGCAAAGCGTCGCAGAGGAAACCAACAAAGAACTGCCACGGGAAATTGACGAAAAGACCCTGGAAGTTGCCTACACCGTTGAAGGCTTGCAGCTGATTGACCATTTGAGCGTACTGCCCGACCGCGCCGAGCAAATGCGCGCCAACCCCAAGGCTGTGTACTTCCAGCTCGGCCAAAGTGTGTGCCTGAACAAGGGTTACCGCGAGCTGATGGCCAAGGGCGCGATCATGCGCTATGAAATCACCGAGAACAAAACCAACCGCCCGGTAGCTTCGGTGAAGTTCCAGGAAGCAGATTGCCCGGCACCGGCTGCCGCGAAGAAGAAAAAGTAAGTGACACCTCCTGTCGCGCGCCGCTGACCAGCGGCGCGCAATATCCCCCTCTGCACTCTCCGCCATTGTCCGCTCGCGGCAGCGTCTAAACTCCCTCAGAAGTGATCAATAAGCGGTTGCCAGCCAAGACTTTATAGGCTCATGATCAATTCATCCTGAACGCCTGGAACATCGGGTTTTCACACCGTCCTGTAACATTTTCAGGGCAAAAGAGGGTTGCCCTCCTGAGCGTGCAATGCAAAGGTTTTTAATCATAAGGAATATACAGAACCGGTATCGCCCACCTCGTTAATCAGAGGCAACGACACATGCAGTGTCGTGGTCCCGACGAATTTCTCGCCGGCACCCAGGGTTCTGTGAAGAAGGAGAAGTTGAATGCCTTACGAACCGAATGAACTCCTGATCCGTCAATTTGAAGAAAACGGCACCGACCTCACGCAGCAGGTCGACGCGCAACTCCACTTGATTGCGCCCAACAGCCCAAATATCCCCCTTTATCGCGACATGATCTTCACCGTGTTGCGCATGGCCCAGGACGACCGCAGCCGCTGGAATGCCAAGATCACCTTGCAGGCGATCCGGGAACTGGACCACGCCTTCCGCGTGCTCGAACAGTTCAAGGGGCGGCGCAAAGTCACGGTGTTCGGCTCGGCGCGCACGCCGGTGGAAAGCCCGCTGTATGCACTGGCCCGGGAAGTGGGCGCGGTCCTGGCCCGTTCGGACCTGATGGTGATCACCGGCGGCGGCGGCGGCATCATGGCGGCGGCCCATGAGGGTGCCGGCCTGGAGCACAGCCTGGGGTTCAACATCACCCTGCCCTTTGAACAGCACGCCAACCCGACCATCGATGGCACCGAGAACCTGCTGTCCTTCCACTTCTTCTTTACCCGCAAGCTGTTCTTCGTCAAGGAAGCCGACGCCTTGATCCTGTGCCCGGGCGGTTTCGGTACCCTGGATGAAGCGCTGGAGGTGCTGACCCTGATCCAGACCGGCAAAAGCCCGCTGGTACCGGTGGTACTGCTGGATGCACCGGGCGGTAGCTTCTGGCAAGGCGCACTGGACTTTATCCGCAGCCAGCTTGAGGCCAATCGCTACATCCTGCCCACCGACCTCAAGCTGGTCCGCCTGGTGTACAGCGCCGAAGAGGCGGTGGACGAAATCAACCAGTTCTACGCCAACTTCCACTCCACCCGCTGGCTGAAGCGCCAGTTTGTGATTCGCATGAATCATCCGTTGAGTGACCGCGCACTGGCCCATCTGCAGGAGGCATTTGCCAGTCTTCGCCTCAGTGACGACTTCCAACAAATCGCGTACACCGGCGAAGAGCATGACGAGCCAAGCTTCAGCCATCTGACGCGGCTGGTGTTCAACTTCAACGGGCGTGATCAGGGACGGTTGCGGGAATTGGTGGATTACATCAACTTGCCGGAAAACTGGGCACAGGCTCAGGGGAAAACGCAGCAGCGGGTGACGGAGACGGCGTGACCTGACACTGAATCGAAAAAAGGCCCGCTATTTTCATAGCGGGCCTTTTGGGTTGTGTCAGGTAGAACGATGCGCAGGCTGGGGCCGCTGCGCAGCCCAGCGGGAGCAAGCTCCCTCGCCACACCAAGCCCCGCAATGATCAGAGCAACCTTTACCAGGCGCAGCCTTCAGTCATCCATATCCCGACCGCTCAACAGGCGACTGATCATCTCCATCGAAAACCCGCGATAACTCAGGAAGCGACCTTGCTTGGCCCGCTCACGCGCATCAATAGGCAGATGACCGGCAAACTTGCGCCGCCAGGTTTCTTCCAGTTGTGCCTGCCAACTGATGCCGCACTCACGCAACGCGAGTTCGATATCAGCCCGCTGCAGGCCACGCTGGCTCAGCTCTTCACGAATTCGTGCAGGGCCATAGCCGGATCGGGCTCGGTAGGAGACGAAACTTTCGAGGTAACGGGACTCCGACAGCAGCCCTTCTTCCGTCAAACGGTCAAGGGCTGCGTCGATCATCTCGGGATCTGCGCCACGCTGACGCAGCTTACGCGTCAGCTCGACTCGACCATGCTCGCGCCGTGCGAGCAGGTCCATTGCAGTGCGCCTTACGGCGACGGGTGTATCCAGGACAACGCTCATCGTTTGCTTCAGATGTCAGTGTCGACTTCTTCTACTTCTTCAACCGGCTCGCGGTTGGCGGCAGCCTTGACGTCAGGTGCCGGGGTCAGCAACTTGTCGCGGATCTGCTTCTCGAGCGTAGCGGCAACATCCGGGTTATCCGCAAGGAACTTGGCCGAGTTGGCCTTGCCCTGGCCGATCTTGCTGCCGTTGTAGGCATACCAGGCACCGGATTTCTCGACGAAACCGTGCAGCACGCCCAGGTCGATCATCTCGCCGTTCAGGTAGATACCCTTGCCGTAGAGAATCTGGAACTCGGCCTGACGGAACGGCGGGGCCACCTTGTTCTTCACGACTTTAACGCGGGTTTCGCTACCGACAACCTCGTCACCTTCCTTCACCGCGCCAGTACGACGGATGTCCAGACGGACCGAAGCGTAGAACTTCAGCGCGTTACCACCGGTGGTGGTTTCCGGGCTGCCGAACATCACGCCGATCTTCATCCGGATTTGGTTGATGAAGATCACCAGGCAGTTGGCGTTCTTGATGTTACCGGTGATTTTACGCAGGGCCTGGGACATCAAGCGGGCTTGAAGGCCCACGTGCATGTCGCCCATTTCGCCTTCGATTTCAGCCTTGGGTACCAGGGCTGCCACGGAGTCGACCACGATCACGTCGATGGCGTTGGAGCGCACCAGCATGTCGGTGATTTCCAGCGCTTGCTCACCGGTGTCCGGTTGCGAAACCAGCAGGTCGTCAACGTTGACGCCCAGCTTGCCGGCGTATTCAGGATCCAGGGCGTGCTCGGCATCGACGAACGCACAGGTGGCGCCCATTTTTTGTGCCTGGGCAATCACCGACAGGGTCAGGGTGGTTTTACCGGAAGATTCAGGACCGTAGATCTCAACGATACGGCCTTTTGGCAGGCCGCCAATGCCGAGCGCGATGTCCAGACCCAGAGAGCCAGTGGAGATAGCCGGGATCGCCTGACGGTCGTGATCGCCCATACGCATTACGGCACCCTTGCCGAATTGACGTTCGATCTGACCCAGGGCCGCAGCCAAGGCTTTCTTCTTGTTGTCGTCCATTAAAGTCCTCACGTAATCAATAAGGCCTGGCGGCCAACACCTGTATAAGTAGACAGTATTGTTCCACAAAGATCCGTGATCGCCTACCCCTGATTTTCTATTTCTGCTGCAGCTCGTCGCAACAAGCCCTCTAGCGCGGCCTTTACCGTTTGTCGGCGGACCTCGTCGCGGTTGCCGGGGAAGTGTTCGAGCTCGGCGGTAACCTCATCGCCCACGCCCCAGGCCAGCCATACGGTGCCCACCGGCTTGTCCGGCGAACCGCCATCGGGCCCGGCCACGCCGCTGACTGCCACGGCAAAACGCGCCAGGCTTTTCTCCTGGGCACCCCGCACCATCGCCTCCACCACTTCGCGGCTGACGGCACCGACCTTGGGGAACAGAGCTTCCGGCACATTCAGTTGCCGCGTCTTCTGGCGATTGGAATACGTGACATAGCCCGCCTCGAACCAGGCCGAACTCCCGGGAATCCGCGTGATTGCCTCGGCGATACCGCCGCCGGTGCACGACTCGGCCGTTGTGACGTGGGCATTGAGAACCTGCAAGCGTCGGCCAAGTTCAGCGGCGAGTTGAGTAATTTCCTTCACGGTCATCTCCTGGAGTGGACGGGCGTTCGCCTACCCTACAGGAGCCAATGGGCCATGCAAGTTACAAGAGACTAACGCGCGACGGCCCGGACATACGCCTGGCAGGCGCGCAAGGCGATCATTGCGTTGTCGCCGTCGTCGGTGATGCCGATAATTCGTTGAGCATGCGCCGGGTCAAGTCGGGCTCGCGGGGCGCCATGAACCAGGCTGCCGGGGGTGGCGGTGGCTGGCATTGGGCAGCCGTTGCCTGAATCGCTGGCGTCGAGAAGGACTGACAACCGCACATCAGCAGTGGCCAGGCGATCCCGCAGGTGAGCCTGAGCGCGTTGTGCATCGGAAAGCTCCCGGGTGTGTTGTTGGTCGCTGGCGCTGAGTTGTTGCTCCAGTGCCAGCCGTTTGTCCTGTTCGGCCTGTTGTTGCTGGCTGAGTGCTGCGGCATGCAGAGCCTGCAGGTGCTCGAGTTGTGCGCCATATCGCCAAGCCTGTACCTGCCAGGCAACACCCGCCGAAACTGCGAACAACAGGCAAAACCCAAGCAGGCGACACGACGTCAGGAAGCCCATGACACCGCCTTCGCCCGCGCCCACAGTTGCATACGGTTCTCCAGACCGTTGAGGCCACCATTGATGCGCCGGGTGATGGTGGTGAACTGGTCCTGGTCAGCCAGCTCGTTCAAGCCATTGCGCTGCCAGAACCACGCGGCAGATTCGCACGCCCATTGCGGCGTCTCCAGCAACTCCGGTTGGTGCAACAAACGCTCATCGCCGAACAGTGCCTGACTGCACGCCAGGTAGTTGCGCCGGCCGGTGATCTGGATCAGGCCGCGGCCGCGATACTTCTGGCCATCGCCATCAGCTTCCGGGGAGTTGCCCAGGCGGGCGGCCAGGGTGCCGGTGTCGTACTTACTCAGGTATTGATCGCTGCCCAGTTCACGTACGTAGCGCAGTTCGCCTGATTCGTGGCCGATTTGGGCGAGGAAGGCGGCGATGCGTTTGGGTGTGGTGATTTGGTGACGTGCAGTAGCCTCGTTTAAAGGAGCTAAAAAAATGCCCGCTCTAAGGCGGGCTCCAGGCATTACCTGGATAAGTTGAGGGAGTGTTATCAGCATCGTTTTTTACTCTCACACGCCCAGATATTTACTGAGCAACAGCGTCCAACCAAGGCCATCCAGCGGGCCGTTTGGCTATCGAGGGGATAGGGTAGAAGGAACCGATCGAGCACGTCATTGCGGTGACGACAATCCGTTCGCCTTGATCGTGCATCGGTAGCTTTCCTTGCGTTTGCCGACGGCCCTCAGCGTGTCGATGGACCAGCGCCCCTGCATGAAGCCGGGCCAGGTTTCATCCAGCACCAGCAGCCCTTCGGCCTGGAACGCCGGGTTGCCGGGGCATACCACATTGATCTGCAGGCCTTCACGGCTAACCCGGCGCATCTCGCCTTCGGCCGCCGTCCTGGCTTCGTCTTCGCTCTGGTAGCGCTGGGCAAGGACCTTGAACGGCGCACCGCCCACCTCCACCTCACGTTTCTTGCAGGTAGCGACATCCCACCAGGACGCCTTGGCCCCTTCGAACTTGGCCCGGCTGGTCTCGGTAAAACTGGCGCTGATAAACGCGCGGTCGCCCGGACGGTTATCACGGGTGACCGACAGCCGCACTTCTTGCAGCGGCTTGCCCGACAGCGAGGTGATCTGGCCTTTACGGCCCAGCACATACAGCTCGTCGACAGGCTTGGCCACCGCATCAAAACGCTTGGCAAGCCGGGTCAGGAAGCTCATGTCGCTTTCGTTGGTCTGGTCGATGTGAGCGATCTTTTCAGCGTCCAGATCCGGCGCGACCCTGGGTGAGAATCCATAATGCGTGGTCAGTTGGCGGAACAGTGCGCCCAGGGTGGTTGGCCCATGGCTGGCTGTGCGGCGCTGTTTGAATTCGTCCTGGTCGAACGGCGCCGCCGTGGCCACCAGCACCAGGCGCAGGGGGAACAGGTACGGGGTGCGCTGGGTAATCTTGAAGAGCCCCTTGTCCTCCAGGCCGGTCTCCAGGTAACCGACCCGCAGGCCGATCCTCCCACCCAGGCTGGGCAATCCCTCAAGCCCTTCGATGTCGAGGGTCAGCTTGAGTTGGTCGGAGACGAAGCCTGCGGCATCGGTGTGTTCCCACTCCAGTAATCGCTCGTTGAGCAGCGCGGCATTGGTCCCGTAAATTTCCACCGCCGGTGTGAATCCAAGTGCCATGGTTCCTCCTTAATCCCAAACCGAAACCGGTTTTTTTGCGGCGGGCCGCGCGTCCAGCTCCGGTACGATTACACCGATGCCGGCCGGCAATACCGCCCCGTGTTCCGCGAGGTCCGGGTTGAGATGCCACAGTGCTTCCTCGGCAGCGTCGTCGCTGCGACCCAGTTCGCGGTAGAGCAGCAGGTTGACGGAGTCACCGGCAATACTTCGGACTCTACGCATTGACGAACTCCTCCAGTATCAACGTCCAATTGATCAGCATGGCGGTGCCGTCGTCGATCACGTTGGCTTGTTTCTCGTCCACCGATTTGATCGTCCACAGCCCCCAGTTACGGCCAATCCCGTCCACCAACGGCAGCGGTGTACGCAAGGCCTGCAAGTCGCGCAGTTCGTCGAGCCTGGCCATGCCAATGCCACGCGCCGCCTTGCCGGCAAAGGTCAATGTTTCGAGGGCCTGGCCGGTCTGGCTGGACTTGGGTTTGCCGGCAATGATGTCCAGCGCGACCCAGCCACCGCTACTGTTACGGTCGAGGGTCGCGTAGGCAAACCCGCGCGACAGCCCGAAAATAAAGCTGCCCAACACCATTTGTTGTCGCATTAAACCGCTCCATCGGTGAGTGCCGCGTCGCGTCGCGTCGCCAGCAGGTTGTCCATCGACAGCGGCGTGAACTGCGCCTCGATCTGTTGCACGACGAGCGCCGCCAGCGCCTGGTAACTGGTCTGCTCGGGTGCGGTAATGTTGATCTGCGGGGCGAAGTTGATTTGCCGGTTGTCTGTTTGAGCGTTGGGAAGGCTTTGGCTGACCTGTTCGGGTGGCGGGAGACGGTCGTCACTGCTCATGACTTTCTCGCCCAGGCTCGCCCCGACGTCGCTGCCGACGAACGTGCCGACGACGCCGCCCACCACCTTACCGATTGCACCGCCGGCAAAGCCGCCGATCACACCGCCCAACACTGTGCCGGCGCCCGGAATAATCGAACCCAGCGCCGCCCCGGCGAGCGTGCCAACGGCTCGCCCAATGGCCAGCCCTGCAACCTCGCCGGCCACACCACCCGCGACGCCACCGCCTATCGACCCCACACTGGCGCCAACGGACTCTTTCAGGGTGCCATTGCTCGCGCCCTTGATGAGATTGATACCCGCGTCTGCCACCACCAACGCCAACGAACCGCGCTTCGCGATTCGGCTGGCTCTGTTGGTTTTCGTGGGCGCATCAGGGCCTGAGTTTTTGCCTGGCGTGCGCTCGCCCTGGCGTGTGTCGCTACCTTGTGACTTCCCTTTGCTGCCGGACGGGTCGGACTTGTTGCCACCGGCATCGCGGGGCGCGTCACCCTCGCCCAGGACTTTCCCGGCGACCTTGTCGAAGACTTTGTCCACGACAGTGCCGCCGAGCTTCTTCGCCAGCGGCACCATCACCACCGCGGCCAATGTGAGGGCGGCCGTGGCTTTGGGCAGCGATTCAGCCAGCCAGCCCAAGCCATTGACCACTGAGGTCAGCACCGTCAGTGCGCCGTTTTTCAGGGGTGCAATCGCCGTATCGGAAGCTGTCTCCAGGCGGGTGGTACTGGCCTGGAAGGCTTGTTCATGAGCTTGCGTGGAGTCTGCCCGCCCGGTCGCCGAACGCATGACCGAGCCCTGGTCTCCCAGGACCGAAGTCGCGTAAGTCGACTTGTCGGCCACCGCCGAAAAGGCCTGCTTCAGCGTGTCGATTACCGGCACCAGGCTCAGAATCGAGCGGTTACCGTCGAACAACTGCGTGGCCAGTGCCGCCTGCCTTTCCTGGGGCTGCGCCTTGAGCGCCTCGAGGACCGTCAGCACTGTTTGCGGTGCGTCCTGCTTCATGCCTGCCGCAAGCACCTTCGGGTCAAGCTTGAGCTCTGCCCAGGCAGCACGCTGCCCCTCGGAGGCACCGTCACCCTTGGCCAGCGCGGCGCCGACTTTTTCCACCGCAAGCCCGGCAGACGCCCGGTTGTTACCAACCGTCAGCAACGCCGCCGAAAACGCCGCTACCTGCTCGGGGCTCATGCCCGACGTTCTCGCGGCAGTGCTCTGGCGCACAATCGAACCAATATCCACAGCATCGGCCTTGAGCGAAGCGTGGGAACCCAGCACGTTGGTGGCGTCAGCCAGATCCAGCGCCTGCGGGCGATCCAGCTTCATCGACCCACGCCAGCCGCCCATCATCTCGCCGGCCGTCTTGATATCGGTCTGAAAGGCCGCGGCGATGAGCGCGCTATCGCGGGCGAACTGCAGCAAATCAGCCTGGCGAGTTTCAAGGTCCTTGCCTACGCCGGACCGGGCCCCCACCTGCTCCACCCTTGCCAGGTCGACAGCATCTGCGCCACTTGCGGCAACCATCGGGTCTGACGCCAAGGCCAGGTTGGCTTCGCGCAGTTGTGTGCGCTCATGCCCGGCAAACCCCACCACTTCATGCAGGTCGGTCATCGCCGTTTCCAGCGTCTGCGAGGGTTTGACGGTATCGGATGAGGCGCCGCCCTTGCTATTGCCCTTGCCGGTTTTCAGGGCACCCATCACATCGAGCAATGAGCCGTTGAACCTCTCCAGCGTGTCGATGAGCCGGGTCTGCCCCGTGACCAGTTGCGTCAGTTGCGCACCGACATTCGCCAGTTCCTGGCCCGGCACGGCCTTGGGTACGGTATCAAGCAAGGACGGGCCGGCAAGCATCGGCGCAATCGGCTGGATGCTGGCGCCTGCCCCGGCCGTTTCAAGCGAGCCGTAAATCGCCTCGCCGTCCCTGGCGATGAGCGACCTCAATCCAAATTTACTGTCTGCCATCCGCTCTACTCCTGTTTGACGCCAAGGCGAGTGATCGCGATGTCGTAGCGGCGCAATGCTTTTCCGGCGTCCCAGTCCAGGATTTCCGCTTCATTTACCGAGTAAATGAGCGGCACGATGTCGAGAATTACTTCGATGTCGCGCTCCGAAAGAAGTCCGCCGGTTTGTTTAAAAAATCGTCGATGCGCCCCTGCAGTTCGGTCCAGTCGGGCACGCTGAGGTCGGCGAGATCCGGGATCATCAGGCCGGTGCAGTGGGCAGTGATGAACTCGGCGCGCTCTTTGTTGGTGGCGAGTTTTTTCATCGCCTTGGTGGCACGCAGGGCGGGCATTTCCAGGATCAGGCTGGTGAGACGGCGGCCGCCGGTGTCAAGCGGCAACAGCAGCGAGACGTGCTCACTGGTCGCCGATTCGCGGGGCTGCTCGTCGGCGTCGAGGAAGTACGAGGCAGGCCGGGTCGACATGTCGTGCACGTACTGGGCGATGCTCACATAGTCCGGACGCTTGAGTTGGTCGAGTTCTTTTTCCGACAGGCCGGTGGCGAGTTTGGCCAGTTCGAAGAACTGATCGTCCTCGTCATCACCGGCCCGGGCCAGCGCGTCTTTTTGCGCGGCGTAGAACAACGGCTTGAGTTGAATCTGCTCGATCAGCGCGCCGGTATCAGCGGTGATCGGCGACAGCAGGATGTGCAGCGGAGGCATCCAGGCCATGAATCAATTCCTTGGTGAAGTATGGGAGCGGGAAAACCCGCTCCCGGGGGCTTAAGGCATCAGTACCGCGCGGCGGGCATCGCCAAGGATGTCGACGCCGTTGAGCACAAACTTCTGGGTACGCACGTCGATGTCGATCACCGGGATGCCGTTTTCCAGGCGGTTGTAGGTGCGGCAGGAGAACTCCAGGGTGAGGGCGGGTTTATCGCCCATCTTCAGGGTTGTCTCGGTCAGGGTTTTCAGCTTGCCGCCGATGGTGTGGTAGGTGAAGTAAGTCTTGCCGTCCTGGTCCTGGCCGGCTTCACGCACGTTCAACAAAATGTCATCGCCCAGGCGCACCCCCAGGGCAAGCATGATTTCCGGACCCGCACCTTGCAGCTCCAATGTGGCGTTGAGCACTTTGGCGCTCTTGGCCATTTCTTCGGCGATGAAACGTCCGCCGGTCATCTGTTCCATGTCGAAGTCGATCTTCGGCGGTGCGAACGAGGTGACCGTCGCCGACAACGGCAGGCCTTGAAGGGTGGCCGCCATGGCCTGTCTGATTCGGTTGGTAAACATTAGAGAACGTCCTCCAGGAACTGCTCGATGATTTCATCGCGGGCGTTGAGTTGATAAATCATGTGTTCGTTCGGCGCGTAGCGGCCGTAGTCGATGACGATGAACCAGGTGCCGTTCTTGTACTTCTCGACACTGTTCAGTTCAGGGTGCAGGTACACGCTGCCGCCTGGAATGGTCTCGTCGGCCACCAGGGTTTGCAGCCAGTCGTTGATGCGCTTGACCTCCTGGTCCATGAACGACTTGGTGAGGTTCTTGGCCATGGCTTTCTGGCCGGCCTTGACCAGCTTGCGGCTGATCGCATCTTCCAGGCCCACGTAGCTGATGAACTTGCCGGTGATGGAGCGGTTACCCAGCAGCGAGAAGCCGCCGAGGATGGTGCGGGCGTAGTAGCTCACGCCGTAGCGGTTGAGCAGGTCGCCTTCGGTGGAGGTGTCGAGGATGTTGTACTCAACCACGCGGGACACGTCTTCGGCGAAGGTCACCTGATTGCCCGGGCTTTCCCATTGCTTGACCTTGGCCAGCGCGGCGATGGCCAGGGACGACGGCGCCAGGAACACGTTTTTCTTCGCGGCCTTGGAGTACACCGACGGCATGTTGTGCACCAGCAGGCAACGGTCGAAACCGAGATCGGCACCGCCCAGTTCGCCGCTGTAGGTCACCTGGTCGGCGACGGTTGCGTCCTTGCCGTCCAGCACCACACGGGCCGTGATGCGCTTGCCGAAGGAGGCGAATTCGCCGGCCACGGCCTTGGTGCCGGTGAAACCCGGGGCGCCGATGATGGTCAGGTCTTCGGGGACGCTGGCCAGGGCGGCGAGGCCCAGTTTGCGGCCGGTGACCGGCTCTTCACCGCCGATTACGTTATTGATGGTGTCGGCCGGGGTGGTGCCCTCGTCGACGATCACTACGTAGACCGGCACCTTGACCACTTTGAGGATCTGGTACACGGCGTGGAACAGCGTGCCGGTTTCAGCGCCGGTGGGGTCCAGCAGCGCCTGGGTGGTGAAGCTGTTGATGCGGAACGGGGCGTTTTTCGGAATCGACGCATGGGCGTTGGGGGCGGTGCCCACCAGGCCGATGACGTTATCGCCCAGGCCACCCATGGCCTCGGGGGATTCAGTGGCATTCACGGTGATGCCGTTATGTTCGAAGTTCAAAACCTCAGCCATGATCAGTCAGCCTTCTTCGGGGTGGAGTTGAGGACGCTGGTGAGTTCCAGGCGGCCAGCGGTGCGCAGGGCGGATGCTTCGACGTCCAGCAGTTCCAGTTCCTCGCCGGCGGTAGACCAGTGGCCGTTGCCGGTGGGGAATGGAATGAGGACGGTGTAGGTTTGGCGGTTAAACATGAGTGGAATTCTCCGGGTGGAAAACGCCAAAGCCCCTGCGAGAGGGGCTTTGGCGGGCGAAAAAAAACCGCTTTCGCGGTGGCTATCGTTATTTAAGGAAACCAGGTTTTTCTGGCCATACAACAGTGAAAGGATCGCCTACATCTTGCGGGACATCCCGCAACAGTTTGCGGTAAGCAGCGACTTCCGCACGCTGAACTTCACTCAGAGGGCTGTCCTGGACTTGGGTATGGTCTGTTTCTCGCAAAAGTTGATCGCGACGGACGCGAATGGAGGACCATTCCAAACATTCAAGACCTTCTTTGCTGGGGATATGAGATTGAGTAGGCGAGACAAATACTTCAGCCATTTAGAAAACCACCGTTGGGGAAAGGGAAAGTTTCGACTTGATCTCACCGACTTTGATCGCGCGATAGCGACCAATCTGCATAGTGTCAATTCGCAACGATGTAACATACACATTGGGTATTTTAATTCGGCAGATCGCATTACCAGCCGTATCAGCATAGATGGCCGGCGCAAACTTCCCAAAGCAAGATTGATTTATAACTGCGCGCTGAGGCGAATAAACATACCCGGCAAATGTTTCATCCAGCACCAAAGAACTACCGTAACTATAACCGCGAATATTCAGCCAGAACATCTGATCATCGGTATTAATAGAAAACGGCAACTTGAAATGGGCGTAAACCTCCATTGAGGATCCAAGGTCCGTCGCTACCATGCCACCAGAAGCGTCAACGTTATAGGGGGCTCCCGTACCCCAAACAAGCCCTTGGAAGACACTCATCAACAACGTCCCGGGTGCGCCGGGTTCTCCAACTACATCCTTAAGTGCACGAAACTGATCAAATTCCGCACGGGCTTGATCCATTCGTTTGTCAATATCGCCAATCTTGCCATTCACGGCACTGGTCAGATTGTTGGAAGCCTGAACCAGGTTGGCTATTTGCGTTTCCGTACTCAAAATAGTAACTCCTTTACTTTGCCATTCTCAGGCCACTTAGTACCGGCAAACAACCATAACTAAATAGGCCAGCCCACTGTCTAAATTACAACTCGAGTATCTTCCAATTTCATCACACGAAACAAAACCCCCAGATGGCGAGCCATATTGTCGATATTGGCTGTCGCCACTGCAGCCAGTTCCTCTGCAATTAAAATATTAAGATTTTCCATGCCCACTACTACCGTCACGCTATCGACCGGCAGTGGCGTCATGTCCAGCGTAAACTTCTGCAACACACGGGCCGCGGCCGCCTTGTAGGTGAGTAATTTCCCGGCAACAGAATAAACTGCCAGCAAGGTCCCGCTAGCCAGGTAAAACCCAAACTCTCCAATCTCATACTCAGCCTCGCCATCAAACAGCGCGGCCATTCTGAGTTGTTGATTACCGAGGTCTTCGTAATCGGCAATTGCGACTCGCTGGCGTTCATCCCGCAAAGCAACTTCACTGCCGTCGGGGTTGTAACGGCCAGTCCCTGCGCCAATATGGGTAATTTCACCTTTCAAACCCTGGTTCTTTGCCTGCAACACTTCACCCAAACCCTTGGAGGTGAAGCGCACCAGGCGCGTAATGTCTTCTGTCATGGCTGCGCCCTGAGGTCGTAATCGTTAATGGTGTAGTACCGGGCGACCCCGGTGCTGGGAAGTCGGGCGCCAAGCACGAGTTCAGGCAGCGCCCCCATGAGAGAAAGCTCGCTGTCGCAAAGTGCAGCATGAGCAACACCGCTCAGCGCCAGCCCACCCACCGTCTCGTGCACGATGGTGATGGTGGCCAGGTCCCGCTCGCTCTTGGCCGCGTTGATGCGGCGGATCAAACGGTTGTGATCGCCACTGGACCAACTGCGACCGATGATTGCCTGCACATCAAAGTTGTAAGGCAGGCCGGTTGGCCGCTGTTGATACCAGGCACTGATATTGGGGGTGAATCCCAGGGATTCGACGGCGTAGCTCAGCGCCTTGGGCGTACCGGCCTGACGCTGGATTTGCCAGGACAAGGCCACGGTGAGGCGCTTCTCCGACTCGCTGGCAGCGGCGTCCCATTCACTGACGCCGCGATCAGCGGCCAGGTAGGGAAGGAATTCAGCCGGCGTCTGCAGCGGGTTCATCAAGGCCGGGAATGGCGGAGTGACCCGATCGAGCAATTGCCCGAAACCCAGGTCCAGCGCCTTCTCCAACGGCGAACTGTTGGCGGGCAGCAAACTGCCTTTTGGCTCACTCATAACGTGTGCACCTCCACCTCGACACCCGTGCAATACGGAGCCTGAAACGCCGTGGTGACGATCGGCTCCAGCGGCTCAAGGATCTGCAGTTGCGCAGCGCCTGCCGAGTGTATGGCGTAGTCGATCCAGCTCGGGTCCACCCGCCCTTCCAGGCGATGACAAGACTCGGCGTAGGTTTGCAGCAGTCGCTGCGCGGCTACCTGGGTCAATCCGGAATCCGGACCGGCGTTGATCTTGGCCACCACCCGAATTTTGTAGCGCAGGATCTGCGCCCCCTGCACCGTGACGAGATCCGTTTCCGGTCGCACGTCAGGCCGGGCGAAATGCCGGCGTACACCGTCGAGTAGATCCGCAGAAGGTGTACCATCCCCGTCTCGGGACAGGACCGTGACCATCACTTCGCCGGGCGCGGTTCGACGGCCGTTGCCATCCTTGACCCGTGCCGCGTAGCCGTCCGGGTCGAAGGTATAAGTGACCGTCACCACACCCGGCGTAGCACTTTGCACTTTCACCGATGGACGCTCACCGAGGGTGAAAACCTCCCGCCGATACTGCATCCGCGAGCCCGCCGCCGGAGCGTGAGGCGCGAGGTAATAACGCAACCGGGCGTCATCGTCGCTCTCCAATGTTGGCGGTACCGGCGGGAAAGCCGCCGGGTCACCAGGGTCGAGCACCTGGCGCTCAAGGCCCATGTCCGCCAGGCGCGCATCGAGGTTGCTGCCGGTAGCCCACCACGCCAGCATCTGCTTGATGCGGGCGTTGTATTTGCGCTCGTGGGTTTGCAGGCGAACGCAAAAAGCTTCCAGCGCCAACGTCAGCAACTCGCTCTCGTTCTCCAGGCTGACCTTCAGCTTGGCGGCATTTTCTGGTGCACGAGTAGCGACGTAATCAACGACAAACGCCTTGAACTCCGCCAGCAACGGTTCGAACTCATCGACGGCAATGATCGCTGGCTCAGCCAGCTGGTTCTGGCCGGGTATCAGCATGCTCATGTCACCACCTCGAAGGATTGCTTGCGGTTTTTCCAGGTGCCGGCGAAGCGCAGCAACAGGCCGGCGCCCTGGCGGTTGGCGACGATGACTTGCGGTTCGAAGTCGGCGATGCCGTTCTGCGGGTTGTAGAACGCCTGGGCGGCATGGCTCTGGGCGAGAATCAGCAGGTCATCGCCGAGGTTTTGCCCGAGCAGCTGCGGGATCATCGAGCCGTACAGCGGGCGCTTCTGGCGAGTGCCCAAGGGCGTGGTCAGCACTCGGGTAGCGCGCTGCACAAATTGCAGCCAGTCATCGACCGCCGCCCCGGTGTTTCTATCGATTCCGATCATGGGATGTCCTTGTCAGGGGCTGATGACTCGACCCTGGTGGTCCACCACCGGGCCGCTGAAGTGCGCGCCGCCGGCGTCCAGCAACAGGCTGCTGCCGCCGACTTGCAGCGTGATGCCCTGGGCGCTCATCGTGAGGCTGGCGGCGCCGACCTTGATGTCGACCTGTTCGCGGGAACCTGTGAACGTGGTGGGGCCATTGACCCAGTTGAAGGTATGGCTGGCGTCGTCGTAGTCGCTCTGGGTACCGTCCTGATGGCGGCGCCGGGTCAGTGTCGAAGCGCTGGAGACCGGTGGAAAGCGGTCGCTGTTCAAGCCGAACAAGGCCACCGATTGCGCCCCGCCCTCCCCGGCGCCGTAGTTGAGCAGCAAACATTGCTCGCCTACTGACGGGATGCGGGTTTCCGTCTGTGCCCCGGCGCTGGGGTTGAAAAAGCGGATCGCCGGGGTGAGCAGTTCGCCGTGGCTGACCTTGCAGGTATTGCTGGCGGCGTCGACCTCCTGGCACACGCCGATTCGGCAGAAACTTTCGGCGCGTCGATACAGGTCTTCGAGCTGGCTTTCCATTTCCGCCAGGCGCTCCACGATCGGCCCCAGCTGCATGCGTAACAGCGCGTCGAACATGGGCTACTCCGCCAGCGGCTTGTATTGGTCGGGGTCGTCGATGTTCGAAACTTCCCAGGTGCAGGCAAAAAGCGGCTTGCCTGTGGGATCGTTGAGCAACGGCGGCCCGATATAGAGGGTTTGGGTGAAGGTGACGGTCCAGGTGTCGTAGTCCGTCTCCGCGCTGGTGCGTATTGAAGGCGCAGCGACAATGCTGGTCGGCAGGTCGCACTGCGCCTGCGGTAGGTTCCAGCGGTTATCCAGCACCAGGTCCATCAGTTGGTTGGCCAGGTCGCAGGCATCAAAGGGCAAGGCACCCGGGGCCACCATGGCCTTGAGTGAAATCCCCAGGGCATGGGCCTTGCGCCCCTCGCGGGAGCGAAGGCCCGGCCCATTGCCTTCGACCGTGATCAACACGCCGGTGTCGTTCGCGGCGCCCTGAAAGTCCTGATGAGTGCCGACCTTAAGTTCCGGAAACGCCCTGCGCAGTGCCTCGCTGATGGCCTGGGGCAATTGGGAGGGTTTTTCGATAAGTGTCATTTAAGTAGCGTCCTTGCAACGGTTACTGCGGGTCCCGGCCAGGGCCTTCGTTGACGCCGATGCGCTTGGCCGCCCAGCGTTCATAAAGGCCGATGGCCACGTCGGCGCCGGCCATGGCGGTCAGGCACCCAATGGCGCCGGCCGTCCAGATCGACATGCCGGCGGCGTAGCACAGCATCAGGGCTGATACCCCGCACACCATGCAGGCCCCCGAACGCAGGGCCAGGCGCCGCATAAGCGACCAACCGCGGGCGCCTTCCTTGTCGGCGCGCCACATTTCTCCGGAAACCCCGCCAATCACCGCCAATACGATGACCAGCCAGATAGGCATTTCCGCCAACGCTTGCTGCTCGTTTGTCATGTCACGCCTCCTGGAATGAGTGATACCGGCAGGTCGCCGGTTGTAGGTGTTTGTTTCAATTTGAATGGGTTCTCTAGGTAGGCATTCCAAAAAGCCCGGCTGCCCGGGCTTTTCAGTAATGATGTCCTCGAACTTTCGGCGCTACTGGCGCGGTACGGTTCTTTCCTCAATGTTTTTCCGACCACGATCCCTGTCTGCCGGATAACTGCTTCTGGTGCTTTACGCTGCACACCCGGGCCAGTTGCCAACCCTCTGAACCGTTAAGGCCGGTTCATCGCTGCCTGTTCTTGAAGCGGTTTGAAACTAAAGAGCGTCGGCATCCTTGCCGGTATTGCCTGGCATCCTTGCCATCGCTTCGATGGCGTCCTTGCCGGTGTTGCGTAACGTCCTTGTCTTCCTTGGCAGCATCCTTGCCGCCTCCACCAGGCCTTCTTGGCTGGCTTGAGATGAAGAATATGCATGTATGCATATACAGTCAATGCACAAATGCATTTATTTTTGCGCAATAAATGCACAGGTGCATTTATAGCCCCGCAGGCAAAGGGTTTGGTGGTTTTACGCAGACGAAAAAAAGCCCGCTCACTGGCGGGCTTTGTCTTACACAGAAGGGTTAGCGGGCGTACATGCCCCACCAGAAAACGTGACCAAGGATGCTGATCTGTTCATCCTGGATTTCCTGGAAGCTGTAGTCCTCGTCCGGATGTTCATCGCGGTTGAAGCTACGCAGGCGAATCCCGGAAGGCAGGCGATAGAGCTGTTTCACCCGTAGCTGGCCGTTGTGATTGATGGCGTAAAGATCGCCATCGACGATGTCACCAATCCCGCATTTGCCCGCATTGACACCTACGGTGGCGCCGTCGCGCAGCACCGGCAACATACTGTTGCCGCGCACCGTCACGCACTTGGCCTGGTCGAACTGCACACCGTTATGCCGCAGGCTGCGCTTGCCGAACCGCAGGCTGGCCTTCTCGCTTTCCTCGATGACGAATCTTCCTGATCCAGCAGCCAATTCAACCTCGCGCAGAAAGGGGATCGACACCTCGTCATCATTAACGGGTGTTTCGTCGTCCCACAGGCTTATGTCCTTGAGTTCCGAATGCATCGGGTCACGCTCGTCCGACCGCACCGGCACCAGCCCTGCGCGCCCGCGCAGCTGATCGGTGCTGACCTGAAAATAATCGGCGATGCGCGAGATGTGCTTGTCCGACGGATCCACGATCTTGCCGCTGAGGATCCGGGACAGTGTGGATTGAGGCACGCCGGTACGCCGGTGAAGCTCCGTGGGGGAGATCCGGTCGCGGTCCAGCAGCTCTCTTAAGACGATAGAAACGTTGCGTTTTTGCATAACGCGGATAGTGCAGGCAGTTTTGATGCTTGGCAAATGCTAATTTGCATATTTAATGCATGGAGCAGCGAATTTGACCTGACCGTTTGTGCACTGCGAAGCCCGGACCGCGCGTGTTAACCTTGCGCCCATTGCAAAAAATGCTGGGCCAAGCGCCCCCTTTGCCCCATCACTTTCAACGAATTTGCCAACTATCCAATGAGTAAAAACACTTCCGATCTGTCCTCCCACACCCCGATGATGCAGCAGTACTGGCGCCTGAAAAACCAGCACCCTGATCAGTTGATGTTCTACCGCATGGGCGATTTCTACGAGATCTTCTATGAAGACGCGAAGAAGGCGGCCAAGTTGCTGGACATCACCCTGACCGCGCGCGGGCAGTCGGCCGGGCAGTCAATTCCGATGTGCGGGATTCCATATCATTCGTTGGAAGGTTACCTGGTCAAGCTGGTGAAGCTGGGCGAGTCGGTGGTGATCTGTGAGCAGATCGGCGACCCGGCCACCAGCAAGGGCCCGGTGGAACGCCAGGTGGTGCGCATCATCACGCCGGGTACGGTGAGTGATGAGGCGCTGCTGGATGAGCGTCGCGACAACCTGATCGCGGCAGTACTGGGGGACGAACGCCTGTTCGGCCTGGCAGTCCTGGATATCACCAGTGGCAACTTCACGGTGCTGGAGATCAAGGGCTGGGAGAATCTGCTGGCGGAGCTTGAGCGCGTCAATCCGGTGGAGTTGATGATCCCGGACGACTGGCCAAAGGACCTGCCGGCGGAACGTCGCCGTGGGACCAAGCGTCGTGCGCCGTGGGATTTCGAGCGTGATTCGGCGCTGAAAAGCCTGTGCCAGCAATTCTCCGTGCAAGACCTCAAGGGCTTCGGTTGCGAAACCCTGACCCTGGCCATCGGCGCCGCCGGTTGCCTGCTCAGCTATGCCAAGGAAACCCAGCGCACTGCCCTGCCGCATTTGCGCAGCCTGCGTCATGAACGCCTGGACGACACCGTGGTGCTGGATGGCGCCAGCCGTCGCAACCTGGAACTGGACACCAACCTGGCCGGCGGGCGCGACAACACCCTGCAATCGGTGGTCGACCGTTGCCAGACCGCCATGGGCAGCCGCTTGCTCACCCGCTGGTTGAACCGCCCGCTGCGGGATTTGACCGTGCTGCAAGCCCGCCAGACCTCTATTACCTGCCTGCTCGACCGCTACCGCTTTGAAAAGCTGCAACCGCAGCTCAAGGAAATCGGCGATATCGAGCGGATTCTGGCGCGGATCGGCCTGCGTAATGCGCGGCCCCGCGACCTGGCACGCCTGCGCGATGCCCTCGGCGCCCTGCCGCAACTGCAAGCGGCGATGACCGAACTGGAAGCACCGCACCTGCAGCAGCTGGCAGTCACCACCGGCACCTACCCGGAGCTGGCGGCGCTGCTGGAAAAAGCCATCATCGACAACCCGCCCGCGATCATCCGTGACGGTGGCGTGTTGAAGACCGGTTACGACACCGAGCTGGATGAGCTGCAATCCCTGAGCGAGAACGCCGGGCAGTTCCTGATTGACCTGGAAGCCCGTGAAAAAGCCCGCACCGGCCTGGCCAACCTGAAAGTCGGCTACAACCGCGTGCACGGCTACTTTATCGAGTTGCCAAGCAAGCAGGCCGAGCAGGCGCCGATCGATTACCAGCGCCGCCAGACCCTCAAGGGTGCCGAGCGCTTTATCACTCCGGAGCTTAAAGAATTCGAAGACAAGGCGCTGTCGGCCAAAAGCCGCGCCCTGGCCCGGGAGAAAATGCTCTACGAAGCCTTGCTCGAAAGCCTGATCGACAAGCTTGCGCCGTTGCAGGACACCGCCGCCGCCCTGGCCGAGCTGGATGTACTGAGCAACCTGGCCGAGCGTGCCCTGAACCTTGACCTGAACTGCCCGCGCTTTGTCAGCGAGCCGTGCATGCGCATCGTGCAAGGTCGCCACCCGGTGGTTGAGCAGGTGTTGACCACGCCGTTCGTCGCCAACGACCTGTCGCTGGACGACGACACCCGCATGCTGGTGATCACCGGTCCGAACATGGGCGGTAAATCCACCTACATGCGTCAGACCGCGTTGATCGTGCTGCTGGCGCATATCGGCAGCTTCGTGCCGGCGGCAAGCTGCGAATTGTCACTGGTGGACCGCATCTTCACCCGGATCGGTTCCAGCGATGACCTGGCCGGCGGCCGTTCGACCTTTATGGTGGAAATGAGCGAAACCGCCAACATCCTGCACAACGCCACCGAACGCAGCCTGGTGCTGATGGACGAAGTGGGCCGCGGCACCAGCACCTTCGACGGGCTGTCCCTGGCGTGGGCGGCGGCCGAGCGTTTGGCGCACCTGCGGGCATATACGCTGTTCGCGACGCACTACTTCGAACTGACCGTGCTGCCGGAAAACGAGCCGTTGGTAGCCAACGTGCACCTCAATGCCACCGAGCACAACGAGCGCATCGTGTTCCTGCACCACGTGCTGCCCGGCCCGGCAAGCCAGAGTTACGGCCTGGCCGTGGCGCAACTGGCGGGGGTGCCGGCCGAGGTGATTACCCGTGCTCGCGAGCACCTGAGCCGCCTGGAAGAAACCGCGCTGCCCCATGAGATTCCCGTGGCCAGCCCGGCCAAGGCCAGCAACAAACCCAGCGCGCCGCACCAGAGCGACATGTTCGCCAGCCTGCCTCATCCGGTACTGGATGAGTTGGCTAAGCTTGACCTGGATGACGTGACGCCGCGAAAAGCGCTCGAAATGTTATATGCACTGAAGACTCGGATATAACGCAGACGCTTGCAAGCTGGTAGACTCTCGCGCGGTTTGGGATGCTGCGGGCTTTTAGCCTGGCCTGCAGACTATCGCTCCCGAACCTCGCGAGCCCTGCCACAAAGGGTTTCGCTGCCGCCGCCTGAGGAGAAAATTAGAAATGACCTTCGTCGTCACCGACAACTGCATCAAGTGCAAGTACACCGACTGCGTAGAAGTGTGTCCGGTGGACTGCTTCTACGAAGGCCCGAATTTCCTGGTCATCCACCCGGACGAGTGCATTGACTGCGCCCTGTGTGAACCAGAATGCCCGGCCGTCGCTATTTTCTCCGAGGACGAAGTCCCGGCAGAGATGCAGGAATTTATTCAGTTGAACGTTGAGCTGGCGGAAATCTGGCCGAATATCACTGAGCGCAAAGACCCGATGCCGGATGCGGCAGAGTGGGATGGCAAAAAAGGCAAGATTGCCGACCTCGAACGCTGATAGCGTCGATGCCCTCCAAAAGGCCCCTTGCGGGCCTTTTTGCATTTCTGCGGGGCGGGTTTCACTTTTCTACAGGCAAAAAAAAGGGGCGGTATGACCCGCCCACATTTTTTCCCTAGTCCCTGTGTTCCTTTTCATCGTCCTGATGAATCGCACCCTGCGAGGTTCCCTGAATCATCGTTCCTTGATGACTGTGTCAATCCGTGGACACAGGGCTGATCTTAGAGAGTTCACGGGGAAGTTCAACGGGATCCAACCCGCCGGGTTTTCGATTCACGCGCTCAAACGCGAATAAATAATCTTTATATTTCAATAAGATAGAAATATAGGCAATCAATTCAAGACGCCCCCGCCGATGAAAAAACCCAAACGCTTACGAAAAAGTAAGTGAATGCTTACACCAGCAATTACGTAAAAGAGTAAAAAACGCCTCGTTGGTGTTCACCAGGCAAGAAAAAGCCCCGACAAGGTCGAGGCTTTTTTCCCATCCGGTGGATCAGTCGTCGCTGACAGTAATCGTCGGCATTGCCTGGGCCTCTGCTTCCTGCAGGACGATTCGCGCGCCTACGTGGCGCGCCAGCTCCTGGTAGACCATGGCAATCTGGCCATCGGGCTCGGCAACCACCGTCGGCTTGCCGCCATCAGCCTGCTCTCGAATCCCCATGGACAGCGGCAACGACGCCAGCAGTTCAACGCCGTACTGGGTCGCGAGCTTCTCGCCGCCGCCTTCACCGAACAGATGCTCGGCGTGGCCGCAGTTGGAGCAGATGTGCACCGCCATGTTTTCCACGACGCCCAGCACCGGGATGTTGACCTTGCGGAACATCTCCACACCCTTGCGGGCATCCAGCAGCGCCAGGTCCTGCGGTGTGGTGACGATCACCGCGCCGGCCACCGGCACTTTCTGCGCCAGGGTCAGCTGGATATCGCCGGTGCCGGGCGGCATATCGATCACCAGGTAGTCCAGGTTGCCCCAGTCGGTCTGGGTGACCAGTTGCAGCAACGCACCGGATACCATCGGGCCGCGCCAGACCATCGGTGTGTTGTCGTCGGTCAGGAACGCCATGGACATGACTTCCACGCCATGGGACTCGATCGGCACGAACCATTTCTGGTCCTTGATCTTCGGCCGGGTGCCTTCCGGGATGCCAAACATCACGCCCTGGCTCGGGCCATAGATGTCGGCGTCGAGAATCCCGACCCGCGCGCCTTCTCGGGCCAGGGCCAGGGCCAGGTTGGCGGCGGTGGTGGATTTGCCCACGCCGCCCTTGCCGGAAGCCACGGCCACCACGTTCTTGACGTTGGCCAGGCCCGGAATCTGCGCCTGGGCCTTGTGCGGGGCGATCACGCACTGGATGTCGATCCTGGCCGCGCTGACGCCGTCCAGGCCTTCGATGGCCATTTGCAGCATCTGCGCCCAGCCGCTCTTGAACAGGCCTGCGGCGTAGCCCAGCTCAAGCTGGACCGAAACCTTGTCACCCTGCACGTCGATGGCGCGTACGCACCCGGCGCTGACCGGGTCCTGGTTCAGGTAGGGGTCGGTGTACTGGCGAAGAACGGCTTCCACCGCTGCGCGATTGACGGCGCTCATGGGCTACTCCCGAAAAAAGACTGACTAAAACAGGCGGCTATCCTAACCGTTCCAGCGCCCCAGCGGCACGCTTTCGGCCTGCGGGAAAATCCGGAAACAGCCGCACGGGGTGAAATAAATTTCCCGGCGCTTTATAGTGGCCGACCTCCGTTTCATCAAGTAGCCGAGCCCCATGTCCGAGCCACGCAAGATCCTCGTCACCAGCGCCCTGCCCTATGCCAATGGTTCTATCCACCTTGGCCATATGCTTGAGTACATCCAGACCGATATGTGGGTGCGCTTCCAGAAGCATCGCGGCAATCAATGCATTTATGTCTGCGCGGACGACGCCCACGGTTCGGCCATCATGTTGCGCGCCGAGAAGGAAGGGATCACCCCGGAACAACTGATCGCCAATGTCCAGGCTGAACACAGCGCCGACTTTGCCGAGTTCCTGGTGGATTTCGATAACTTCCACTCGACCCACTCCGACGAAAACCGCGAGCTGTCGAGCCAGATCTACCTGCGCCTCAAGGACGCCGGGCACATTGCCACGCGTTCGATCACCCAGTATTTCGACCCGGAAAAGAAAATGTTCCTGGCCGACCGCTTCATCAAGGGCACCTGCCCGAAATGCGGCACTGAGGACCAGTACGGCGACAACTGCGAGAAATGCGGCGCCACTTACGCGCCCACCGACCTGAAGGATCCGAAGTCGGCCATCTCCGGCGCCACCCCGGTACTCAAGGATTCCCAGCACTTCTTCTTCAAGCTCCCGGATTTCCAGCAGATGCTGCAAACCTGGACCCGCAGCGGCACCCTGCAGGACGCCGTGGCGAACAAGATCGCCGAATGGCTGGACGCCGGCCTGCAACAGTGGGACATCTCCCGCGATGCGCCGTACTTCGGCTTTGAGATCCCGGGCGAGCCAGGCAAGTACTTCTACGTGTGGCTGGACGCGCCGATCGGCTACATGGCCAGCTTCAAGAACCTGTGCGACCGCACGCCGGAGCTGGACTTCGACGCGTTCTGGAACAAGGACTCCACGGCCGAGCTGTACCACTTCATCGGCAAGGACATCGTCAACTTCCACGCGCTGTTCTGGCCTGCAATGCTTGAAGGTTCGGGCTATCGCAAGCCAACCGGCATTGCCGTGCACGGTTACCTGACGGTCAACGGCCAGAAGATGTCCAAGTCCCGTGGCACCTTTATCAAGGCGCGCACCTACCTGGACCACCTGTCGCCGGAATACCTGCGCTACTACTACGCCTCCAAGCTGGGCCGTGGTGTCGACGACCTGGACCTGAACCTGGAAGACTTCGTACAGAAGGTCAACTCGGACCTGGTGGGCAAGGTCGTCAACATCGCCAGCCGTTGCGCCGGGTTTATCCACAAGGGCAACGCCGGGGTGCTGGTGGCTGAAAATGCCGCACCTGAGCTGACCGATGCGTTCCTGGCGGCGGCGCCAAGCATCGCCGATGCCTATGAAGCCCGCGACTTTGCCCGGGCCATGCGCGAAATCATGGGCCTGGCCGACCGCGCCAACGCCTGGATCGCCGACAAGGCGCCGTGGTCGCTGAACAAGCAGGAAGGCAAGCAGGCTGAAGTCCAGGCGATCTGCGCCACAGGCGTCAACCTGTTCCGTCAGTTGGTGATCTTCCTCAAGCCGGTATTGCCATTGCTGGCAGCCGACGCCGAGGCGTTCCTCAATGTGCCGCCGCTGACCTGGAATGACCACGCGACACTGCTCGGCAACCATCAGTTGAATGAGTTCAAGCCGCTGATGACCCGTATCGACCCGGTAAAAGTGCAGGCCATGACCGACGCATCGAAAGAAGACCTCGAGGCCAGCAAGACCGATACCGGCGACGCTGCACCTGCGGGCAATGGCGAACTGGCGAAAGATCCGTTGTCGCCGGAAATCGACTTCGACGCCTTCGCTGCGGTGGACTTGCGGGTGGCCCTGATCCTCAAGGCCGAAGCCGTGGAAGGCGCCGACAAGCTGCTGCGCCTGACCCTGGACATCGGTGATGAACAACGCAACGTGTTCTCGGGGATCAAGAGCGCCTATCCGGACCCATCCAAGCTCGATGGTCGCCTGACCATGATGATCGCCAACCTCAAGCCGCGGAAAATGAAGTTCGGTATCTCCGAAGGCATGGTGATGGCGGCCGGCCCTGGCGGTGAAGAGATCTACCTGTTGAGCCCGGACAGCGGCGCCAAGCCGGGTCAGCGCATCAAGTAACAATGGCTAACTGCCTCATGGTCTCGGCCATGGGGCGGTTTCAGCTAGTACCCCCTCCTCGCTTGCCGGATAATCGGATTCTGTTTGCTGTCGGCCCGCTGTTGGCTGTGGCTTTTCCGGGTTCCAACGCAATGATCAAACCATGAGCCTGATTCAACGTATCGACGCCCTGCTGCCGCAAACCCAGTGTGGCAAATGTGGGCATCCTGGCTGCAAGCCCTACGCAGAAGGCATTGCCCAGGGCGAGGCGATCAACAAGTGCCCACCGGGCGGCCAGGAAACCATTGCCGGCCTGGCGCAACTGCTGAAGCTCCCGGTGCTGGAACTGGACACGTCCCGAGGCGAGGCGCCCGCACAGATCGCGTTTATCCGTGAAGCGGAGTGCATCGGCTGTACCAAATGCATCCAGGCCTGCCCGGTGGACGCTATCGTCGGTGCTGCCAAATTGATGCATACGGTGATTATCGACGAGTGCACGGGCTGCGACCTGTGTGTGGCACCTTGCCCGGTTGATTGCATCGAAATGCGTCCGTTGAGCACCGTGGTACCGATTGTCGGCGGGCTGGCCTCCAATGATCATGAACGCGAGGCACGCAGCCTCAAGCGCGACCGGGCCCGGCGACGGTTTGAACAGCGCAACGCGCGGCTGCAACGCGAAGAGGAACAGAAACTTGCCGAACGCCAGGCACGCTCCAAGCGCGCCGCCCCGGTAGCTGCGGCCACGGTCAACCCGGTCCAGGCGGCCATTGAGCGGGTTCGTGCACAAAAAGCCGCGGCCATGGACGCCGCCTTGAAGAAGGCCAAGATCAACCTGGCCATGAGCCGCGCCCAATTGCACAAATCCCTGAAAGCTTTCGGCCACCCGCCGACCTTTGAACAGCAGTCGCAGTTGATCATTCTGCAACAGCACTTCGAAACGGCAGAGCAGGCGCTTGCAGCACTGGTGGTGGCTGATGCCCGCACCTGAACCCCTTGAGCACCGGCCCCACGTGATGAAGCGTGTACTGCCGGTGCACGCCGCGTTTATCCTGCTTGGGTTATTGGGCCCGTTTTTCGTAACCACACTGACTGTCCGCAAGGAACCGCTCGCCCCATGAACGCCGCAAAACGCCTGGAAATTTTCCGCCGGCTTCACGAAGACAACCCGGAACCGAAAACCGAACTGGCCTATTCCTCGCCGTTCGAGTTGCTGATCGCCGTGATTCTCTCGGCCCAGTCCACAGACGTCGGCGTCAACAAGGCCACCGCCAAGTTGTATCCGGTGGCGAACACCCCGGAGGCGATCTACGCGCTGGGGGTTGAGGGGTTGTCCGAATACATCAAGACCATCGGCCTGTACAACAGCAAGGCGAAGAATGTCATCGAGACATGCCGGCTGCTGGTGGAACTGCACGGCAGCGAAGTACCGCAAACGCGCGAAGCCCTGGAAGCCCTTCCGGGTGTTGGCCGAAAAACCGCCAATGTGGTGCTCAATACAGCATTTCGCCAGTTGACCATGGCGGTGGACACGCACATCTTTCGGGTCAGCAACCGAACCGGTATTGCCCGCGGAAAAAATGTGGTGGAGGTGGAAAAACAGCTGATGAAGTTCGTGCCCAAGCCGTATCTGCTGGACTCGCATCACTGGTTGATCCTTCACGGACGCTATGTCTGCCAGGCCCGCAAGCCGCGCTGTGGCAGCTGCCGCATCGAAGACCTGTGCGAATACAAGGAAAAGACTTCCGACGATTGAGCCATCATTGCTTTTATCGATGAGTCGATTGAAAAAATCTTTTTTACCAGGCCCGAGATTATCGTTATAAGGAGCGCCAACGGCAGTCTTAGCCTGGAGTTAACCTTATGAGCACTGGCAAAGAACAACTGGATGTAGAAGACGACGTTGTTGGCGCTGAATCCGACGATGATGCAGCAGAAGCACCGGTAGAGGTGGCCAAGACCAATTTGAGCAAACGCCGCACCATCGACAACCTTCTGGAAGAGCGGCGCTTGCAAAAACAGTTGGCCGATTACGACTTCGATCTCTAATCGATCCAACGATAAACAGAAGCCTCCCTTGCGGAGGCTTTTTTCTGACTGGATGTAAATGTGAGGCCGGCCTACACCAGGCCGTTTCGCTGGGCCAGCTCGATCAAGTCCACCAGCGAGCGGGCGTTGAGCTTGAGCAGCAAGCGGGTCTTGTAGGTGCTCACAGTCTTGTTGCTCAGGAACATGCCATCGGCGATCTCCTTGTTGGTCTTGCCGCGGGCCAACTGCTGCAACACCATCATCTCCCGGCCGGACAGGCGCTCGACCATGTCCGCTTCGCTGGCGTTACCCATTGTGGAGCGCACCGAGTTCAACGCCTGGTTGGGGAAGTAGCTGTACCCGCACAGCACCGCCTTGACCGCGCTCAACAGCTCGGTGAGATCCTGTTGCTTGCACACGTAGCCGGCAGCACCCGCCTGCATGCACCGCATCGAGAAATGCCCGGGCGCCTGGGACGTCAGCACCAGCACCTTGAAGGGATGTGCCTGTTTGGTTGATGACAGCCGGCATATAACTTCCAGGCCATCGAGTTTGGGAATTCCAATATCCAGTATGACAATGTCCGGCATATGCTCGCGCGCAAGTTGCAAGGCATCGACACCGTTATCGGTCTCGGCAACGACCTCATAACTATGACGTTCCATTAGCATACGCACAGCAAGACGAATGACGGGATGATCATCCACGATCAGCACTTTATTCATGGGCAAGTCCAATTTCGCTGTTCGAATTATTAAGAGTAAGCACAATAGCCTAGTCGTTTCTCGCTTGGCATAGCGCTCCCCCCCAAGCAACAGCAAGCAGAGACCTAACCCACAAAGACATAGGATTTAACCTACAAAAAAACGCCAGATCGGAGCTATTCAGTTTTGTTGGGGCTTTCAGAACTTTCCGAGCACAAACATATTTTGAGTGAAAATTCCCAGGATTACGCGGGCCCGGGTAAACGCGCCGTACACAAGTTTCAGGAAATGCCCCTTGTGCGCTGTCAGAAGACCTGTGAACCCGGAGGGAAACCGGGTTTTTAAAAGTTCCATTCGACATAATTACTAACGCTCCATAAATCCTACAGGCATGTCAGCATCTGACATATTCGCGGTACATTTCTGAGTGAATTTTCTGTAGTACATAGTTCCTGCCTACAAGAAAAAATCTCACTCTCAACAATGCATCACTTATCGAGCGAAATTAATAAACATTGCCCCCGTAAAAATATAAACACTCCAGATCATCTCCTGGAGTACCTGAACTTTTTCGAAGCGAACAATAAACACAGGCGCGCGCCCGATGATTCCGGATGTATTTTCAACCAAAAAAAATGGCCCCTTGAGGGGCCATTTTTCATTGCAACTTACAACACTCAGAACAACTTGCGACCTTTGTTGGCCGCAATGCGCATGCGCAACGCGTTCAGCTTGATGAAGCCTGCCGCGTCTGCCTGGTTGTAGGCGCCGCCATCTTCTTCAAAAGTGGCGATGTTGGCGTCGAACAACGACTCATCGGACTTGCGACCGGTCACGATCACGTTGCCCTTGTACAGCTTCAGGCGCACAACGCCGTTCACGTGGACCTGGGAAGCGTCGATCATCTGTTGCAGCATCAGACGCTCAGGGCTCCACCAGTAGCCGGTGTAGATCAGGCTGGCGTACTTGGGCATCAACTCGTCTTTGAGGTGAGCCACTTCACGGTCCAGGGTGATGGACTCAATGGCGCGGTGAGCGCGCAGCATGATGGTGCCGCCCGGGGTTTCGTAGCAACCACGGGACTTCATGCCCACGTAACGGTTCTCGACGATGTCGAGGCGGCCGATACCGTGTTCGCCACCGATACGGTTCAAGGTCGCCAGTACGGTGGCCGGGGTCATTTCGACGCCGTCCAGCGCGACGATGTCGCCGTTGCGGTAGGTCAGTTCCAGGTACTGGGCCTTGTCAGGAGCGTTCTCCGGGGAGACGGTCCATTTCCACATGTCTTCTTCGTGCTCGGTCCAGGTGTCTTCCAGCACGCCGCCTTCATAGGAGATGTGCAGCAAGTTGGCGTCCATCGAGTACGGGGACTTCTTCTTGCCATGACGCTCGATCGGGATCGCGTGCTTTTCGGCGTAGTCCATCAGCTTTTCACGGGACAGCAGGTCCCATTCACGCCACGGAGCAATCACTTTTACGCCTGGCTTCAAGGCGTAGGCGCCCAGTTCGAAACGCACCTGGTCGTTGCCCTTGCCGGTGGCGCCATGGGAAATGGCGTCGGCGCCGGTTTCGTTGGCGATTTCGATCAGGCGCTTGGCGATCAGCGGACGTGCGATGGAAGTACCCAGCAGGTACTCGCCTTCGTAGACAGTGTTGGCGCGAAACATCGGGAAAACGAAATCGCGGACGAACTCTTCGCGCAGGTCGTCAATGTAGATCTCTTTCACGCCCATGGCTTGCGCCTTGGCACGTGCAGGTTCGACCTCTTCGCCCTGACCCAGGTCAGCGGTGAAGGTCACCACTTCACAGTTATAAGTATCCTGCAGCCACTTGAGGATCACCGAAGTGTCCAGGCCGCCGGAATACGCGAGAACGACCTTGTTTACGTCGGCCATGCCATCACTCCACGGGGTTGTACGGAAAGGCGTCGATTCTACCGACCAAAACCGTGAAATTACAGAGGCGCGACAGCAAATGAAGATAAAGCGACAGATTATGTCGAGCGGGCGACGAAACGCCGCACCTTATGAGGTGGCGGCAGCGTTGCCTGGCGCCTTGGCCTGGGGCGCCGGTTTCTCGGGGGCTGCCACCCGTTCGAGCTGAATATTCACCCGGCGGTTTTTCGCCCGGTTGGCCGCGTTGGTGTTCGGCGCCAGCGGATAGCTTTCGCCATGAAAGCGCAGGGTAATCTGCGATTCCTGGATGCCATTGGCCTTGAAGTAGTCCATCACCGCCAATGCACGACGCCGCGAAACGTCGCGATTGGTCAGGCGATTGCCGCTGTTGTCGGAGTGGCCATTCAACTCGACGTGGTTAACCGTCGGGTCGGCTTTCATGAATTCGAGAATCACCGAGAGCTTTTTCCTGGCCGCCGCGTCCAGTTCGATGCCGCCACCCGGGAAACCCACCTCGGTCTGTTTGACCTGCTCGAAATTCATCGGCAGCAGCTTGGTGGTGCAGAGTTGGTAGTCGTTGTAGGCCTTGCTGAATTTCGCCGGCAGCAGGCGGATCTCGGAGTAACCGCCGTCGCGGCTATAGTGGCGCACCGTCGGGCTGCGCCCTTCGAGCAGGCCGGTAAACAAACGCCCGGCCTGGGCCTGGGAGCTGTTGAACAGCACATCGCCACTGCCGACACGCACCGCCCCCAGGTTGATATCGCCACGCCCCGGCTGCCACGGCGCAGCCGCCGCCAACAGGGTTGCGGAACCGGCACCCAACGAGCCGTTAAAGGCTTTCAGGCGAAACGTCGCCTGCTCGCCGGCCCGGCGCACGAACTCGCCCGAGCCGAAATCGGTGATCGGCTGGGTCAAGCGGCACTCGAATTTATCGCCCTCCACTTTCCACTCAATATTCTCCAGACGTGTCTGGAACGTGAGGGCCATCGCGGGCAGGCTGGCGAACACACTGAGCAGGGCTAGATAATGCTGGCGCACGGGAGGCTCCACTGGTTTCTACAACACATCAAGGCGTCATACATCGTTAAGGCATACCCAGGGATATCGGTCGCATCCTGCAAAACTTGATAGCGAGTGCCTGCAAGAGTCTTTTCCGGTAGCATTCCCACCAGATTGACCCGCCTGGAATCCCCAATGTCCGACCGCCTGACCCTGCTGCGTCCCGACGACTGGCATATTCATCTTCGCGATGGTGCTGCGTTGCCCCAAACCGTGGCCGATGTAGCGCGCACGTTTGGCCGCGCCATCATCATGCCTAACCTGGTACCTCCGGTGCGTAACGCCGCGGAAGCCGACGCCTATCGCCAGCGCATTCTCGCTGCACGACCGGCCGGCAGCCGCTTCGAACCGTTGATGGTGCTGTACCTGACCGACCGCACCCAGCCCGAAGAAATCCGCCAGGCCAAGGCCAGTGGTTTCGTGCACGCCGCCAAGCTGTACCCGGCCGGCGCGACCACCAACTCCGATTCCGGCGTCACCAGTATCGACAAGATCCTGCCGGCCATCGAAGCCATGGCCGAAGTGGGCATGCCGTTGCTGATCCACGGTGAAGTCACCCGTGGCGATGTCGATGTGTTCGATCGTGAAAAGATCTTCATCGACGAGCACATGCGCCGAGTTGTCGAGCTGTTCCCGACCCTCAAGGTGGTGTTCGAGCACATCACCACCGCCGATGCCGTGCAGTTCGTCACCGAGGCTTCGGCCAACGTCGGCGCGACCATCACCGCGCATCACCTGCTGTACAACCGCAACCACATGCTGGTGGGCGGGATTCGGCCGCACTTCTATTGCCTGCCGATTCTCAAGCGCAACACGCACCAGGTAGCGCTGCTCGATGCCGCCACCAGTGGCAGCGAGAAATTTTTCCTCGGTACCGACTCTGCACCTCACGCCCAACACGCCAAGGAAGCCGCGTGTGGTTGTGCCGGTTGCTATACCGCCTATGCGGCGATCGAGTTGTATGCCGAAGCGTTCGAACAACGCAACGCCCTGGACAAGCTTGAAGGGTTCGCCAGCCTCAACGGCCCACGTTTCTATGGCCTGCCGGCGAATACCGACCGCATTACCCTGGTCCGTGAAGACTGGACCGCCCCCACCAGCCTGCCGTTTGGCGAGCTGACCGTTATCCCGCTGCGCGCCGGTGAAACACTGCGCTGGCGCCTGCTGGAGGAACACCCGTGAGTGAAGACCATTACGACGACGACCAGGAACACGGCGGCGGTGGTGGCGGTTCCCGTCACCCGATGGCCGAGCGTTTCCGTGGCTACCTGCCGGTTGTCATCGACGTAGAAACCGGCGGCTTCAATTGCGCCACTGACGCGCTGCTGGAAATCGCCGCCACGACCATCGGCATGGATGAACAGGGTTTCGTGTTCCCGGAACACACCCACTTCTTCCGCGTCGAGCCGTTCGAAGGCGCCAACATCGAAGCGGCGGCCCTGGAATTCACCGGGATCAAGCTTGATCACCCACTGCGCATGGCCGTCAGTGAAGAAGCGGCGCTGACCGACATCTTCCGTGGCGTACGCAAGGCCCTGAAGGCCAATGGCTGCAAACGCGCGATCCTGGTGGGCCACAACAGCAGCTTCGACCTGGGCTTCCTCAATGCCGCCGTGGCCCGCCTGGACATGAAGCGCAACCCGTTTCACCCGTTCTCCAGCTTCGACACTGCGACCCTGGCCGGTTTGGCCTATGGCCAGACCGTGCTGGCGAAGGCCTGCCAGGCTGCCGGTATCGACTTCGACGGTCGTGAGGCCCACTCGGCCCGCTACGACACCGAGAAGACCGCCGAGCTGTTCTGCGGCATCGTCAACCGTTGGAAACAGATGGGCGGCTGGGAAGACTTCGGCGACTGAAGCCAAATCCCGCGCATAAAAAAACCGGCCCTCTCAGGCCGGTTTTTTTTGCTTCGAACGTGGCTTACAGCTTGCCAGCGTTCTCGGTCAGGTAAGCCGCAACGCCTTCTGGCGAAGCGTTCATGCCCTTGTCGCCTTTTTTCCAGTTGGCAGGGCAGACTTCGCCGTGCTCTTCGTGGAATTGCAGGGCGTCGACCAGACGGATCAGCTCTTCCATGTTACGGCCCAGCGGCAGGTCGTTGATGATCTGCGAGCGTACAACGCCCTTGTCGTCGATCAGGAACGCGCCACGGAATGCCACGCCGCCTTCGGACTCAACGTCGTAGGCCTTGGCGATGTCGTGCTTCATGTCGGCAGCCATGGTGTATTTGACTTTGCCGATGCCGCCATCATTGATGGCGGTGTTGCGCCAGGCGTTGTGGGTGAAATGGGAGTCGATGGAAACGGCAACCACTTCAACGTTACGCGCCTTGAAATCGTCCATGCGGTGATCCAGGGCGATCAGCTCCGATGGGCAGACGAAGGTGAAGTCCAGCGGGTAGAAGAACACCAGGCCGTATTTGCCTTTGATGGCTTCAGACAGTTTGAAGCTGTCTACGATTTCGCCATTGCCGAGGACGGCGGGTACGTCGAAATCCGGGGCTTGTTTGCCGACGAGTACGCTCATTGGGTATCTCCTGATGGTGGTGACTGAAGTAAAAGGATCCGTCCCAGTGTGCCGCAGCTAAACGACAGGCCTGTGACGTGATCACGCTTCGTGAAGACCGACCATCATACCGGAAAAAAGCCGTTCGTCAGTGAAGCCGCGTGCAAACACCAAGGCTTGAGAAACTACTTTGACAATCATTCTCGTTAACATTAAGATCCGTCGCACTTAAGCCTTAAACCGCGATGGTTCTCCCTTATGTATGTCTGCCTTTGCACTGGCGTTACCGACGGACAAATCCGCGAAGCAATCTACGAAGGTTGCTGCAGCTACAAGGAAGTACGTGAAACCACCGGCGTTGCCAGCCAATGCGGCAAATGCGCCTGCCTCGCCAAGCAAGTGGTACGGGAAACCCTGACGCAACTGCAAACTGCCCAGGCTGCGATCCCCTACTCAGCAGAATTTACACACGCTTAATCAGCGTGTTTTAAAGAACCGGACTTAGTGTCCGGTTTTTTTATGCCCGAAATTCAAACAGTTAGCGCCAAGACGCGGAACACAAACATTCTTATTCCGATTAATTTTCATTTATTATTCAATAACTTAGGTTTGACAGTAGTAAATGCGCAGCTCAAACTCCGCCTTATATACAGCGAATACAGGGCAGGACCCCAATCATGAAAGGCGACATCACAGTCATCCAGCAACTCAACAAAATCCTTGCCAATGAACTGGTCGCGATCAATCAGTACTTCCTGCATGCGCGCATGTATGACGATTGGGGCCTGGAAAAGCTGGGCAAGCGTGAATACAAAGAATCCATCAAGGCCATGAAGGACGCTGACGCGCTGATCAAGCGCATCCTGTTCCTGGAAGGCCTGCCGAACGTGCAGGACCTGGGCAAGCTGAACATCGGCGAGCACACCCAGGAAATGATCAACTGCGACCTGAACTTCGAGCGCAAGAGCCACACCGACCTGAAGGCCGCCATTGCTCATTGCGAATCCAAGGGCGACTTCGGCAGCCGTGAACTGCTGGAAGATATCCTTGAAGACCAGGAAGAACACATCGACTGGCTGGAAACCCAAATCGGCCTGATCGACAAAGTGACTATCGAGAATTACCTGCAATCGCAGATGGGTGAATAACCCTTCAATTCCCGGCCACTAAAAAGCCCCGCTCTCTTTCGAGAAGCGGGGCTTTTTATTGCCGCGGCCTAAAACAAATCAGGCTTCGGTCTTCGCAGCTGCTTTGGCCGCTGCGTCTTTGATCAGTGCCTGCAACGAACCATCAGCCGCCATTTCGGTGATGATGTCGCTACCGCCGACCAGCTCACCGGCAACCCACAGCTGCGGGAAGGTTGGCCAGTTGGCGTACTTCGGCAGGTTGGCGCGGATTTCCGGGTTCTGCAGGATATCCACGTAGGCGAACTTCTCGCCACATTGCATGATTGCCTGGGAAGCCTTTGCGGAGAAGCCACACTGGGGAGCGTTAGGGGCGCCCTTCATGTAAAGCAGAATAGTGTTGTTGGCAATCTGCTCTTTGATCGTTTCGATGATATCCATGGAACACCTCGGCTGGAACTTTCCGACTCATGGGTCGGCACGGTGGCGCATTGTAACGCAAACCCCAGCGTGACGCTCGGACTCCCCGACAGACAATCCTTACGCCGCCGCCACCTGCACCGGCACGCCGTTCAACGCTGCGTTGCCCGACAGCTCATCCAGTTGCCGCTCATCCGTCAGGTCATTCGCGCTCGCCCCCGGCTGCCCGCTGGCGATGGTCATCTGCACGCCAGGGCGGCCGTGGCCCCAACCGTGAGGCAGGCTGACCACGCCGGGCATCATGTCGAGACTGGCCAACACTTCCACCTCGATCATGCCGATCCGCGAGCTGACCCGTACCCGCTGCCCGTCAGTCAACTGGCGATGGGCAAGGTCATCCGGATGCATCAGCAGTTGATGGCGAGGCTTGCCCTTCACCAGCCGGTGGTAGTTATGCATCCAGGAGTTGTTGCTGCGCACATGCCGGCGGCCGATCAGCAGCAACTCATTCACCTCGGGCACCGGCTGCGCGGCAAAGCGCGCCAGGTCGGCGAGGATTACCGATGGTGCGGCCTGCAGATGGCCATTGGCGGTTTTCAGGCGGCCTGCGAGGTTGGGTTTCAGCGGCCCGAGGTCCAGGCCATGAGGGTGATCGGCCAGCGCGGCAATGGACAACCTGTCACCATAAGGCCCGGCCCGCAGCCCGAAGTCGATCATCTGCGCAGGCGGCATCGTCGGTTTGAGTGTATTACCCGTCTTCTCGGCAAACGCCCGGGCCAGGCCGACGAAGATTTCCCAATCATGCAACGCACCCTCGGGCTTCGGCAGGATGGCGCGATTGAAACGGGTGACGTTGCGCACCGCGAACATATTGAAGGTGGTGTCGTAGTGATCGTTTTCCAGGGCCGAGGTGGACGGCAGGATCAGGTCGGCGTAACGCGTGGTCTCGTTGATATACAGGTCGATGCTGACCATGAACTCCAGGCCATCCAGCGCCTGCTCCAGTTGCCGGCCGTTGGGCGTGGAGAGCACCGGATTGCCCGCCACCGTCACCAGCGCACGGATTTGCCCTTCACCCTCAGTGAGCATTTCTTCAGCCAGTGCCGATACCGGCAGCTCGCCCCCGTACTCGGGTCGCCCGGAAACCCGGCTTTGCCAGCGATTGAAATGCCCGCCGGAAGTCGAGGCCACCAGGTCGACGGCCGGCGTAGTGCACAAGGCCCCGCCGACTCGATCCAGATTACCGGTCACCAGGTTGATCAACTGCACCAGCCAATGGCACAGCGTGCCGAACGCCTGGGTCGAAACGCCCATGCGGCCATAACACACCGCTGTGTCGGCCGCAGCGAAGTCCCGGGCCAACTGGCGGATCTGCTCGGCGGGCACCGCACATTGACGGCTCATGGCCTCGGCGGTGAATCCGGCCACGGCGTGGCGCACGTCATCCAGGCCGTCCACCGGCAGGTGGCTGTCACGGGTCAGGTTCTCGGCAAACAGTGTATTGAGCAATCCGAACAACAACGCCGCATCACCGCCCGGGCGCACGAACAGATGCTGGTCGGCCATCGCCGCCGTCTCGCTGCGGCGCGGATCAACCACCACGACTTTGCCGCCGCGAGCCTGGATGGCCTTCAGGCGTTTCTCCACATCCGGCACGGTCATGATGCTGCCGTTGGACGCCAACGGGTTGCCGCCGAGGATCAGCATGAAATCGGTATGGTCGATGTCCGGGATCGGCAGCAACAGGCCGTGGCCGTACATCAGGTGGCTGGTGAGGTGGTGGGGTAACTGGTCCACCGAGGTGGCGGAAAAACGATTGCGGGTCTTCAGCTGGCCAAGGAAGTAGTTGCTGTGGGTCATCAGCCCATAGTTGTGCACGCTCGGATTGCCCTGGTACACCGCCACCGCGTTCTGCCCGTGACGCGCCTGAATCGCGGCCAGGCGCTCGGCTACAAGTACAAAGGCGTCTTCCCACGGGATCGGCTGCCATTCGCTGCCCACCCGCAACATGGGCTGGTGCAGGCGGTCCGGGTCATTCTGGATGTCTTGCAGGGCCACGGCCTTGGGGCAGATATGGCCACGGCTGAACGTATCCAGGGGGTCGCCCTTGATCGAGGTGATCGCCAGGCTTCCGTCTTCGCCCTGGGTAGTTTCCAGTGTGAGGCCGCAGATGGCTTCGCACAGATGGCAGGCACGGTGGTGGAGAGTCTTGGTCATGGCCAGTCTCTTTTATTGTGGGCTAGGCGCTTCGGACGAAAACTATGGCCCGCCCGGGGCAGCAGCGCCAGCAACGTTCGTCGTGTGAATCCAGGGGCATCAGGCCAGGCCATGAGGAAACATCAGGAAATGTTTCAGAAGCCTTGGGCAGCCCGCTGAAACCGACGCAGCCCGGCCTCAGCCCGCCCTCACGCATTGCAATGTGGCGCAGCGCCAGTGTACAAATGACCCGCTGCTGTCAGGAAACAGGCTTCAAAAGCGCCCTCCCCGCGTCCTTGAACTCCCCTAAAAACTGTAGCCCTATTGGTAAGACGCGACATTTAATTATAAGATCGCGCCTTCCCCTATTTCGTCGCCCCGTGCGGCTTTCGCCGCAGGTCTCGCCCGTTTTCAAAATAAACCAGGCTTTGAGTATCTGCGGTCTGTTGCAAAAAGGTAGTTAATGATGAGCGCAAGGCACTTTCTCTCCCTGATGGATTGCACGCCCGAAGAGCTGGTCAGCGTGCTCCGTCGAGGCATTGAGCTTAAAGACCTGCGTAACCGCGGCGTATTGTTCGAGCCTTTGAAAAACCGCGTGCTCGGGATGATTTTCGAGAAGTCGTCCACCCGCACCCGCGTGTCTTTCGAAGCCGGCATGATTCAGCTCGGCGGCCAGGCTATCTTCCTGTCACCTCGCGATACCCAACTGGGCCGTGGCGAGCCGATCAGCGATTGCGCGATCGTGATGTCGAGCATGCTGGATGCGGTGATGATCCGTACCTTCGCCCACAGCACCCTGACCGAATTTGCCGCCAACTCCCGAGTGCCCGTGATCAACGGCCTGTCCGATGACCTGCACCCCTGCCAGTTGCTGGCCGACATGCAAACCTTCCTCGAACAGCGCGGCTCGATCCAGGGCAAGACCGTGGCCTGGATCGGCGACGGCAACAACATGTGCAACAGCTATATAGAAGCGGCGATCCAGTTCGACTTCAAATTGCGCGTTGCCTGCCCTGAAGGCTACGAGCCGGATGCACGTTTCCTGGCCCAGGCCGGCGACCGCGTGACCATCGTCCGCGACCCGCGTGAGGCGGTCATCGGCGCACACCTGGTGAGCACCGACGTGTGGACCTCCATGGGCCAGGAAGAGGAAACCGCCAAGCGCCTCAAGCTCTTCGCCCCGTTCCAGGTCACCCGCGCCCTGCTCGACCTGGCCGCGCCGGACGTGCTGTTCATGCACTGCCTGCCCGCCCACCGTGGCGAAGAAATCAGTCTCGACCTGCTGGACGATCAACGTTCAGTAGCCTGGGCCCAGGCGGAAAACCGCCTGCACGCACAAAAAGCCCTGCTCGAGTTTCTGGTTGCGCCGGCGTACCGTCCTGCATGAGCCAGCCACTACTGCTGAACCTGCGCAATCTGGCATGCGGCTATCAAGACCAACGGGTGGTGCAGAACCTCAATCTGCACCTCAACGCCGGCGACATCGGTTGCCTGCTGGGCTCCTCGGGCTGCGGCAAGACCACCACCCTGCGAGCGATTGCCGGGTTTGAGCCGGTGCATGAAGGCGAGATCAGCCTGGCAGGCGAAGTCATTTCCAGCGCCGGTTTCACACTGGCCCCGGAGAAACGTCGGATCGGCATGGTGTTCCAGGACTACGCGCTGTTTCCACACCTCAGCGTGGCTGACAACATCGCCTTCGGCATTCGCAAGCACCCGCAAAAAGAGCGTGTGGTCGCTGAATTGCTGGAACTGGTGAACCTGAAAAACCTCGGCAAGCGCTTCCCCCACGAACTCTCGGGCGGCCAGCAGCAACGCGTCGCCCTGGCTCGCGCCCTGGCGCCGGAACCGCAATTGTTGCTGCTGGACGAACCCTTCTCCAACCTCGACGGCGAACTGCGGCGCAAACTCAGCCACGAAGTACGCGATATCCTCAAGGCGCGGGGCACCAGTGCGATTCTGGTGACCCACGACCAGGAAGAAGCCTTCGCAGTGAGTGACCATGTCGGCGTGTTCAAGGAGGGTCGCCTGGAGCAGTGGGATACGCCCTACAACCTCTATCACGAACCGCTGACACCCTTTGTCGCCAGCTTCATTGGCCAGGGTTACTTCATTCGCGGGCAGTTGAACACGCCGGAATCGGTTACCACCGAACTGGGGGAGTTGCGCGGCAATCGTGCCTACACCTGGCCAACCGGCGGCGCGGTGGATGTGTTGCTGCGCCCGGACGACATCGTTTATGCACCGGACAGCGCCTTGAAGGCGCGGATTGTCGGCAAGACGTTCCTCGGCGCGTCGACCCTGTATCGCTTGCAGCTGCCGACAGGCGCTCAGCTGGAGTCGATCTTTCCCAGCCACGCCGATCACTTGGTCGGTGCCGACGTGGGCATTCGCGTGGCAGCCGAGCACCTGGTGTTGTTCCAGGCCTCAGGCAGCACCGCAGCACAAATCCCTCAGGTTGAGTCAGGCGTTCGACGCTACAACACCGCCTCCTGACGTCAACGCATCACGCCCGGCCAATTTCCGCGAACTTGGCCTGGGTGTGTTCGGCCAGCACTGTCGCTGCCAACTCAACCTCAAGCCCCCTTCTCCCCGCACTGATAAAAATTGTCGGAAACGACTGCGCCGTCACATCGATGAAGGTGCGCAGGCGTTTCTTCTGCCCCAGCGGGCTGATGCCGCCTAGTAAGTAACCGGTGGCCCGTTGCGCCGCTGCCGGGTCTGCCATCTCGACCTTTTTTACCCCCGCCGCCTGCGCCAACGCCTTTAAATCCAAACTTCCGACGACCGGCACAACCGCCACCAGCAGCTCGGCTTTTTCACTGCTGGCCAGCAGGGTCTTGAACACCTGCGCCGGGTCCAGGCCCAATTTTTCCGCGGCCTCCAGACCATAGGACGCTGCCTTTGGGTCATGTTCGTAACTGTGAATTCGATGTTCGGCGCGAACTTTTTTCAACAGGTCCAATGCGGGCGTCATGTGGGCTCCAGGCTTGGCAAACAGGTGAAAAAACAGACAGCCAATTCTAGGCCAACAACAAGCAAAAGGCTCTAGTCCGAAGCCCTCTGCCACGCCCTCACGCGCACCTTCCCTGCCGCTTCCCGCGCCCACGGCACGATCATTCATCACACCAATAATTACAAAATGACCGATCGTTCACTTTCGACCTTTGACAGCCGTCATTCTTGTCTATATTTTTTCGTTTACGAATACTGTAGGAATGCACCTACGGATTCACAGCAGTAAGCCGCGAACAGGATGGGGATCCTCGCCACGGTGAAAATCGCCGATTGCCCGTTGCGGCAAAACGCCAGACAACAACAAAAACAGAGGTTTTCCATGACAACTGCTCTTCAACAGCCTTCACTTTCAAGTCAATGCATGGCCGAATTCCTGGGCACTGCGTTGCTGATCTTCTTCGGTACCGGATGTGTTGCTGCGCTCAAGGTCGCGGGTGCCAGCTTTGGGTTGTGGGAAATCAGTATCATCTGGGGGATCGGCGTCAGCATGGCGATCTACCTGAGCGCCGGTATTTCCGGGGCTCACCTCAATCCGGCGGTCAGTATCGCGCTGTGTATCTTTGCCGATTTCGACAAGCGCAAACTGCCGTTCTACATCATCGCCCAGGTCGCCGGGGCCTTCTGTTCGGCCGCGTTGGTTTACACGCTCTACAGCAACCTGTTTTTCGATTACGAACAAACCCACCACATGATTCGCGGCACCCAGGCCAGCCTGGAACTGGCGTCGGTGTTCTCCACCTACCCGCATCCGCTGCTGGGCACGGCCCAGGCGTTCCTGGTGGAAATGGTCATCACCGCGATCCTGATGGGCGTGATCATGGCCCTGACCGATGACAACAACGGCCTGCCCCGCGGCCCGTTGGCGCCGCTGCTGATTGGTTTGCTGATTGCCGTGATCGGCAGTGCCATGGGCCCGCTGACCGGCTTCGCGATGAACCCGGCCCGTGACTTCGGCCCCAAGCTGATGACCTTTTTCGCCGGTTGGGGTGAAATGGCTTTCACTGGCGGGCGCGACATTCCTTACTTCCTGATTCCGATCTTTGCGCCGATTGTCGGCGCCTGCCTCGGTGCTGCCGCCTATCGCGGGCTGATTGCCCGTCACCTGCCCAGCGCCGCACCTGCTACAACTGATGCAACCGAAGCGGCTGCCACCGCCAAAACCCGTACTTCCTGATGCGATAGCCTGGGCCGTACTGCCCTTTTGCGGCCCAGGCTGTTTACTGACTTCCCTATTCTCCGTCCAAGGCAATCGACATGACCGACATTCAGAATAAGAACTACATCATTGCCCTCGATCAGGGCACCACCAGTTCCCGGGCGATCATCTTCGATCGTGACGCCAACGTGGTCTGCACCGCCCAGCGTGAATTCACTCAGCATTACCCGCAAGCCGGCTGGGTCGAACATGACCCGATGGAGATTTTCGCTACCCAGAGCGCGGTGATGGTCGAGGCCCTGGCACAAGCCGGCCTGCACCATGACCAGGTCGCGGCCATCGGTATCACCAACCAGCGTGAAACCACCGTGGTCTGGGACAAAATCACCGGCCGCCCGATCTACAACGCGATCGTCTGGCAATGCCGCCGCAGCACCGAGATCTGCCAGCAGCTCAAGCGCGACGGCCACGAACAATACATCAACGACACCACCGGCCTGGTCACCGATCCGTACTTCTCCGGCACCAAGCTCAAGTGGATCCTCGACAACGTCGAAGGCAGTCGCGAACGTGCGCGTAACGGCGAGCTGCTGTTCGGCACCATCGACAGCTGGCTGATCTGGAAATTTACCGGCGGCAAGACCCACGTCACCGACTACACCAACGCCTCGCGCACCATGCTCTTCAACATCCACACGCTGGAGTGGGATGCCAAGATGCTGGAGATTCTCGACGTGCCGCGCGAAATGCTGCCGGAAGTGAAGTCTTCCTCGGAAATCTATGGTCGCACCAAAAGCGGTATCGCCATCGGCGGTATCGCCGGTGACCAGCAGGCGGCGCTGTTTGGCCAAATGTGCGTAGAACCGGGCCAGGCGAAAAACACCTACGGCACCGGCTGCTTCCTGCTGATGAACACCGGCGACAAGGCGGTGAAATCCAAGCACGGCATGCTCACCACCATCGCCTGCGGCCCGCGTGGCGAAGTGGCCTACGCCCTGGAAGGCGCCGTGTTCAACGGCGGTTCCACCGTGCAATGGCTGCGTGATGAGTTGAAGATCATCGCCGATGCCACCGACACCGAATACTTCGCCGGCAAGGTCAAGGACAGCAACGGCGTGTACCTGGTGCCAGCCTTCACCGGCCTGGGCGCTCCGTACTGGGACCCGTATGCCCGTGGCGCGCTGTTCGGACTGACCCGTGGCGTACGCGTGGATCACATCATCCGTGCAGCCCTGGAGTCGATTGCCTACCAGACCCGTGACGTACTCGATGCCATGCAGCAGGATTCCGGCGAACGCCTCAAATCCCTGCGGGTAGACGGTGGCGCGGTCGCCAACAACTTCCTGATGCAGTTCCAGGCCGACATCCTCGGTACCCAGGTTGAACGCCCACAAATGCGCGAAACCACCGCGTTGGGCGCCGCCTACCTGGCCGGCCTGGCGTGCGGTTTCTGGGGCAGCCTGGACGAACTGCGTGGCAAGGCGGTAATCGAGCGTCAATTCGAACCTCAGTTGGAAGAAGCAGCGAAGGAAAAACTCTACGCCGGCTGGCAGAAAGCAGTCAGCCGCACCCGCGACTGGGAACCCCACGAAGGCGCTGAATAAGCCAAGCGCCGGACGCGCATAGGGTTGTAACTGGCAGGGAGCAGATTCCTGCGTCATCATGGGCCACTTTTTACGGCAGCCCAAAGGACGCACCATGAATCTGCCTCCCCGCCAGCAACAAATCCTCGAACTGGTTCGCGAACGCGGCTATGTGAGTATCGAGGAAATGGCGCAGCTCTTCGTTGTCACCCCGCAAACCATCCGCCGCGATATCAATCAACTGGCGGAAGCCAATCTGTTGCGCCGCTACCATGGCGGCGCAGCCTATGATTCCAGCGTTGAAAACACCGCGTACGCCATGCGTGCCGACCAGATGCGCGACGAAAAACAGCGCATCGGCGAAGCCATCGCCGCGCAAATCCCCGATCACGCCTCGCTGTTTATCAACATCGGTACCACCACCGAATCGATCGCGCGTGCGCTGCTTAACCACAGCCACCTGAAAATCATCACCAATAACCTCAACGTCGCCATGATGCTGAGTGCCAAAGACGACTTCGACGTACTCCTGACCGGCGGCAACGTGCGCCGGGATGGCGGTGTGGTAGGCCAGGCCAGCGTTGATTTCATCAACCAGTTCAAGGTCGATTTCGCCTTGGTGGGCATCAGCGGTATCGATGAAGACGGCAGCCTTCTGGACTTCGATTATCAGGAAGTACGGGTTTCCCAGGCGATCATTGCCAATGCGCGCAAGGTGATCCTGGCGGCGGACTCCAGCAAATTCGGGCGCAACGCCATGATTCGCCTGGGACCCATCAGTTTGATTGATTGTTTAGTCACCGATCAGCAGCCGGTCCCGGCACTGGTGCAACTGTTGAATCAGCACAAGATTCGACTGGAAGTGGTGTAAGCCTATACAGGGGGTGTCCTGCCCCCTGATGTTCACAAATTTTCCTTTGTTCGCCCTTCGATCAGTATTTTCAATCGAAGCGGGCTGGCTGTACCTGCGTTTATAAGCTACCATTTTCGCAAATGAACATTTATGTTCGAATTCCAATACGAAAAAGATTGCGAGGCCAGCCGATGAACCCTTCTACCTTGCCTGCCCCACCGCTTGCCGAAGTCTATGACGTCGCCGTTATCGGTGGCGGGATCAATGGCGTCGGGATTGCAGCAGACGCAGCCGGTCGCGGTTTGTCGGTATTCCTTTGCGAAAAGGACGACCTGGCCAGCCACACTTCCTCCGCGAGCAGCAAGCTGATCCACGGTGGCCTGCGTTACCTGGAGCATTACGAATTCCGCCTGGTGCGCGAGGCCCTGGCTGAACGTGAGGTGCTGTTGGCCAAGGCCCCGCACATCGTCAAGCAGATGCGCTTTGTATTGCCTCACCGCCCGCACCTGCGTCCGGCATGGATGATTCGCGCCGGCCTGTTCCTGTATGACCATCTGGGCAAGCGGGAAAAACTCGAAGGCTCCAAGAGCCTCAAGTTCGGCCCCGACAGCCCGCTGAAAAGCGAAATCACCAAAGGCTTCGAATACTCCGATTGCTGGGTCGACGACGCCCGCCTTGTAGTACTCAACGCCATGGCTGCGCGGGAAAAGGGTGCGCACATCCACACCCAGACCCGTTGCGTCAGCGCACACCGCAGCAAAGGCCTGTGGGAAATGAACATGGAACGTGCCGACGGCAGCCTGTTCTCGATCCGCGCCCGAGCGCTGGTGAACGCCGCCGGCCCGTGGGTGGCCAAGTTCATCAAGGATGACTTGAAGCTGGATTCGCCCTACGGCATCCGTCTGATCCAGGGCAGCCACCTGATCGTACCGAAGCTGTATGAAGGCGCCCACGCGCACATCCTGCAGAACGAAGACCAGCGTATCGTCTTCACCATTCCGTACCTGAACCACCTGACCATCATCGGCACCACCGACCGCGAATACACCGGCGACCCGGCGAAAGTGGCGATTACCGAAGGTGAAACCGACTACATGCTCAACGTGGTCAACGCGCACTTCAAGAAGCAGCTGAGCCGCGATGACATCGTGCACACCTATTCCGGCGTGCGCCCGCTGTGCAACGACGAGTCCGACAACCCGTCGGCCGTGACCCGCGACTACACCCTGGCGCTGTCCGGCACCTCGGGCGAGGCGCCGTTGCTGTCGGTGTTCGGCGGCAAGCTGACCACCTACCGCAAGCTGGCCGAATCGGCGATGGCACAACTGGCGCCTTACTTCACGCAGATGCGCCCAAGCTGGACGGCTACAGCCACCCTGCCCGGCGGCGAAAACATGAGCACGCCAGAAGCCCTGGCCGATGCAATCCGTAGCAAATACGACTGGGTGCCGAGCGAGATTGCCCGTCGCTGGTCCACCACTTACGGCAGCCGCACCTGGCGCCTGCTGGAAGGCGTGCAATCGCTGGCGGACATGGGTGACCACCTCGGTGGCGGCCTGTACACCCGCGAAGTCGATTACCTGTGCGCTGAAGAATGGGCCACTCAGCCCCAGGACATCCTGTGGCGCCGCAGCAAGCTGGGCCTGTTCACCACGCCGCAGGAGCAGGAGAACGTGCAGCGTTACCTGTCCAAGGTTGAACACAACCGCGGCAAGATCGAAGCGGCCTGATCAGCCCGACGTAAAAAAGCCCCTGCACCGAAAGGTCCAGGGGCTTTTTCATGCCTGCAGATGACGCTGATAGTGCAGGCCCATTTCACGAATCCCGCTGAAGGCTGAGCCCAGCAACACGGGATAAGCCGCCTGCAAAAAGCCCGGTGTGGCCGTCGCGAGGGCCCGCTCCAACCATAGGCAGGCCTGCACTTCGTCGCCGTCGTGAGCCAGCTCCGCAGCATGGTTGTATTGCCCGCGGAAATCCCCGGCCTCGGCTGAGCGCTGATACCACTGGCGCGCCAGTTGAACATCCTTGGGCACCACCACGCCTTCATGGTGGAACCGACCCAACAGGTTCATCGACTTGGCGTGCCCCTTGGCCGCAGCCTGGCGGAACAGTTCATATGCCGCGACAAGGTCACGCTCCACACCACGGCCACGCGTCAGCAACTGGCCGTAGTTATACAAACCCCAATCCAGCCCCAGATCGGCGGCCTTGCGGTAATGCCGCGCACTGTCTTCCAAGTCGACCTCGCAGCCCCAGCCATTCTCCAGGCAGCGCCCGATCATGTTGATCGCCATGGGGTGACGCTGCCGCGCAGCGATGCGAAACCAGCTCAACCCCAGCGCCTCATCCTTCTGCACGCCACGACCGTCGAGCAGCAGCTGGGCCAGGGTCGCCTGTGCGTCGGCATCTCCCAGCTGTGCCGCATGCATCACCCAGCGCACATAGGCACGCGGGTTATCACCGATATCCGAGGGCTCGCTGCCTGGCTGTGCGCTCTGCATTCCTGCCCCGAGTAGCGATCAAGGACCGCAAAAAGTTTCATGATTTATTTGGTTACAAAGTATTACATTTGAGATCGCTTATCAATTACGATCGCATCTCACTAACACCAACAAGAGATTACTCAATGGCTACCGGCATCAGTTCTGCCCCCCTCTCATCGCGGCATTTGCTCGCGTCGGCAGTGGGCCTGGCAGTGGCTGCGCAAGGAGGATTCAGTTACGCGGCGGAGCCCGCACCAGAAGACAACACAGGGGTCATCCAACTCGGCGCGACCAGCATCGAAGGCCAGGCCCCGAGCCAGAGCGTCTACAACCCTGCGGCGCCTTCTTCCCCCAAGTACACCGAGGCCCTGCGCGACACGCCGCAGACCATCACGGTGGTGCCCAAGGAAGTCATTCATGACCAGAACCTGCTGACCCTGCGCGACGTGCTCAGCACCGTGCCGGGGATCACCTTCGGGGCCGGCGAAGGCGGCAGCGGGTATGGCGACAGCATCAACCTGCGCGGCTTCTCCGCCAGCGGCGACATCTACGTGGACGGCGTGCGCGACAGCGCGCAGTACAGCCGCACCGACCCGTTCAACCTGGAGCAGGTCGAAGTCGTCAGCGGCGCAAGTTCGGTGTATTCCGGCTCCGGCGCGGTCGGTGGCACCATCAACCTGGTGAGCAAACAGCCGGAATTACGCGATAAAACCACCATCAGTGCGGGCATCGGCACCGATAACTACAAGCGCACAACCCTGGACACCAACCAGACGCTGAACGACACCACCGCGTTCCGCCTGAACCTGATGGCCCATGGTAACGACGTGCCTGGCCGCGATTATGAAGATTACGAACGCTGGGGCATCGCGCCCTCCATCGCGTTTGGCCTGGGCACGCCGACACGCGTCACCGTCAGTTACGAGCACCAGAAAGACAACAACACGCCGCAGTACGGCATCCCGATCTACAACGGCAAGCCCATGCCGGGCGTGGGTTGGAGTGACTACTACGGCTACCACAACATCAATGACCAGCAAATCACCTCGGACTCGTTCAGCCTGAAGCTCGAACACGACTTCAACGACGCCGTCTCGGTGCGCAACTTCACCCGCGTCGAGCGCGTTCGCCAGGACCTGCGCGCTTCCGGCCCCGAAGGTGCATTGACCGGCTGCCTGGCCAGCGGCACCCAGATCACCGGCGCCCCTTGCGCCGCAGGCCTGCAGCCAGGCTACTTCCAGCCAAGCGGCGGCTCACTGGGTAACGAGCGCAACACCCAGAACAAGATGTTCACCAACCAGACCGACGTCACCAGCCACTTCAGCACCGGGTTCATCGACCACACGCTGGTGACCGGCATCGCCATCAGCCGCGAGGAATACGAGGCGGATACCGGTAAATGGCTGACCAACGCCAACGGCAGCACCATCGTCCCACCACCGGTCAGCTACAGCGACCCGAACTCCGAATGGTCCGGCCCCGTCAACTTCACCCGGGCCGCCCACATTGACGGCGCGCTGAACAACCGCGCCGCCTATGCCTTCGACACGCTCAAGCTCAACCCACAGTGGGAAATCAACGGCGGCCTGCGTTACGAGCACAACGCCGGCAGCTCGGTGACCAATGCCTATTCCAGCACTGGCGTGGAAACGCCCGGCACTCGCTACGGCCAGGCGGATGACCTGACCTCCTACCGCCTGGCGCTGGTCTACAAACCGGTGGAAAACGGCAGCTTCTATATCGCCTACGGCAACAGCAAGACGCCGTCCCAGGCCAGCGTCAATGGGGGTTGCTACACCCCGGCCAAAAGCTCAAGCATCGCCACCAACAACTGCGATGTTTCCCCGGAAACCGCCGTCAGCTATGAGATCGGCACCAAATGGGACCTGCTCGACAATGCCCTCTCGCTGACGGGCGCGATCTTCCGCAATGACCGCACCAACTATAAAGTCGCCGACAATGACCCGAGCAACCTGAGCGGCACCCAGACCCTCGACGGCAAGGCACGTGCAGACGGTGTGGCGCTGGGCCTGAGCGGTCAGCTGACTGACCGCTGGAAGGTCTTCGCCAACTACACCTACCTGAACACTCGTGTGCTGCGCAGCGCCAGCGATTACACCCTGGCGACCACCGGCATCGACGTGCAGAAAGGCGAGCCGCTGACCTTCACCCCCAAACATGCAGCCAGCATCTGGACGGTGTACGACCTGCCCTACGACTTCCAGGTGGGCTACGGCATTACGGCGCAAACCAAGCAGTACCTGGTCAGCGCCGCCAACTCGCCGACTTCGCCCGGCTATGCGGTGCAGCGTGCGATGCTCGGTTACAAGGTCAACAAACAGTTGAACCTGCAGCTGAACATCAACAACCTGTTCGACAAGGAGTACCTCACCCGTATCCGCAACAACGGTTGGGCAGTGCCCGGCGATGGCCGCGCGGCAGTGGTGTCGGCCGACTACACGTTCTGACAGAGCCACACCCAAAAGCCCCGGGAGCCACACTCCCGGGGCTTTTTCATGGGCGATACAGGCCCACGCCGCCATTCGGTTTTCCGAACGCCATAGCTCAACCTATTCGGTTTGCCGGACCCAAACAGGAGAAAAAACCCGTAATACAAAGTTAATCTCTATATAAATCATATGGTTAACCTTTTATTTCTGGTCTGGCACGACTCATGCTCTACACTCGTAGGCGATTGCCTGAGGCGCCTCAGGAGCCGTCATAGGCTTTCGCAGTACTGTTTATATAAAAACGTGGCCGTCCCAACCGGTCTCATAAAAAAAACAAATGTCGAGGAAGTATTGATGCGCATCGTTCCCCATATCCTGGGCGCAGCTATCGCTGCTGCTCTGATCAGCACTCCAGTTTTCGCCGCCGAACTCACCGGCACACTGAAGAAAATCAACGACTCCGGCACGATCACTCTCGCTCACCGCGACAGCTCCATTCCGTTTTCCTATATCGCGGATGGTTCGGGCAAACCCGTGGGCTACTCCCACGACATTCAGCTGGCTATCGTTGAAGCCCTGAAAAAAGACCTGAACAAACCCGACCTGAAGACCAAGTACAACCTGGTCACCTCGCAAACCCGTATCCCGCTGATCCAGAACGGCACCGCGGATATCGAGTGCGGCTCCACCACCAACAACGCCGAACGCGCCCAGCAGGTTGACTTCACCGTCAATATCTTCGAAATCGGCACCCGCCTGCTGGTCAAGAAAGACAAGGAAGGCAAGCCGTCCTACAGCGATTTCGCCGACCTGAAAGGCAAGAACGTCGTGACCACCGCCGGCACCACGTCCGAGCGCATCATCAAGGCGATGAACGCCGACAAGCAGATGGGCATGAACGTCATCTCCGCCAAGGACCACGGCGAATCCTTCCAGATGCTGGAAAGCGGCCGCGCCGTTGCCTTCATGATGGACGACGCCCTGCTGGCCGGTGAAGAAGCCAAGGCCAAGAAGCCGGACGACTGGGTCATCACCGGTACTCCACAGTCCTTCGAAGCCTACGCCTGCATGGTTCGCAAAGACGACCCAGCCTTCAAGAAGGCCGTGGATGATGCGATCGTCGGCCTGTACAAGTCCGGCGAGATCAACAAGATCTACAGCAAGTGGTTCGAGAGCCCGATTCCACCAAAAGGCCTGAACCTCAACTTCCCGATGAGCGACAAGGTCAAGGATCTGATCGCCAACCCAAGCGACAAGCCAGCGCCTGACGTAAAAATCTGATACCTGACTAAGCTTATGTCCTGAGGGAGCCAACCCTCCCTCAGGCGTCTGTTGCTACCTGCTGGCTTTAATTTTGGAACACTCGACCTGGCGGTTTTCGAGCCGATCGCGTGTGCCTGGCGTTCACCGTCGGGCGGGAAAGGATCTTCCCCAAGCGGGTGCTTGTACATCGATCGATCTCGAGGGGAGACCCTAATGAATTACAACTGGGACTGGGGCGTGTTCTTCAAGTCCACCGGCGTGGGCAGCGAGACTTATCTCGACTGGTACATCGCCGGCTTGGGCTGGACCATTGCCATCGCCGTCGTGGCATGGATCATCGCCTTGCTGCTGGGGTCCATTCTGGGCGTCATGCGCACCGTGCCAAACCGCATCGTATCGGGCATCGCGACCTGCTACGTGGAACTGTTTCGCAACGTACCGCTGCTGGTTCAGCTGTTCATCTGGTATTTCCTGATACCCGACCTGCTGCCGCAGAACCTGCAGGACTGGTACAAACAAGACCTCAACCCGACCACCTCGGCCTACCTGAGCGTTGTGGTGTGCCTGGGCCTGTTCACCGCCGCCCGTGTGTGCGAACAAGTGCGTACCGGCATCCAGGCGCTGCCACGGGGCCAGGAATCCGCCGCACGCGCCATGGGCTTCAAGCTGCCGCAGATCTACTGGAACGTGCTGCTGCCCCAGGCCTACCGAATCATCATTCCGCCGCTTACCTCGGAATTCCTCAACGTCTTCAAGAACTCCTCCGTGGCGTCCCTGATCGGCTTGATGGAACTGCTGGCGCAAACCAAACAGACCGCCGAGTTCTCGGCCAACCTGTTCGAGGCCTTCACCCTGGCCACGCTGATCTATTTCACCCTGAACATGAGCCTGATGCTGCTGATGCGCGTGGTCGAGAAGAAAGTCGCCGTGCCCGGCCTGATCTCCGTGGGGGGTAAATAATGGACTTCGATTTCAGCGGCATCATCCCCGCCATCCCGGGCCTGTGGAACGGCATGGTCATGACCTTGCAGTTGATGGTCATGGGCGTGGTCGGCGGCATCATCCTGGGTACGATCCTCGCGCTGATGCGCCTGTCGTCCAGCAAACTGCTGTCGCGCCTGGCCGGCGCCTACGTGAACTACTTCCGCTCGATCCCGCTGCTGCTGGTGATCACCTGGTTCTACCTGGCGGTGCCGTTCGTGCTGCGCTGGATCACCGGCGAAGACACCCCGATCGGTGCGTTCACCTCCTGCGTCGTGGCCTTCATGATGTTCGAGGCGGCGTACTTCTGCGAAATCGTGCGGGCCGGCGTGCAGTCGATCCCCAAGGGCCAGATGGCCGCGGCGCAAGCGATGGGCATGACCTACGGCCAGACCATGCGCCTGATCATCCTGCCCCAGGCGTTCCGCAAGATGACCCCGTTGCTGCTGCAACAGTCGATCATCCTGTTCCAGGACACCTCGCTGGTCTACACCGTGGGCCTGGTGGATTTCCTCAACTCCGCCCGCTCCAACGGCGACATCATCGGCCGCTCCAATGAGTTCCTGATCTTCGCCGGTGTCGTCTACTTCATCATCAGCTTTTCCGCCTCGCTGCTGGTCAAGCGTCTGCAAAAAAGGTTTGCCGTATGATCTCTATCAAGAATATCAACAAGTGGTATGGCGACTTCCAGGTGCTGACCGATTGCAGCACCGAGGTTAAAAAAGGCGAAGTGATCGTGGTGTGCGGGCCGTCCGGCTCGGGCAAATCGACCCTGATCAAGTGCGTCAACGCCCTGGAACCGTTCCAGAAAGGCGACGTGGTGGTCGATGGCACCTCCATTGCCGACCCGAAGACCAACCTGCCGAAACTGCGCTCGCGCGTTGGCATGGTGTTCCAGCACTTCGAGCTGTTTCCGCACCTGACCATCACCGAAAACCTGACCATCGCGCAGATCAAGGTATTGGGCCGCAGCAAGGAAGAAGCCACCAAGAAGGGCCTGCAACTGCTGGAGCGCGTCGGCCTGTCGGCTCACGCCCACAAGCACCCGGGCCAGCTTTCCGGCGGCCAGCAACAGCGTGTGGCGATTGCCCGTGCGCTGGCGATGGACCCGATCGTCATGCTGTTCGACGAACCGACCTCGGCCCTCGACCCGGAAATGGTCAACGAAGTGCTCGACGTGATGGTGCAGTTGGCCCAGGAAGGCATGACCATGATGTGCGTGACCCACGAAATGGGTTTCGCCCGCAAGGTAGCCGACCGGGTGATCTTCATGGACGCCGGCAAGATCATCGAAGACTGCCCGAAAGAGGAATTCTTCGGCGACATCAGCGCCCGCTCCGAGCGTGCGCAGCACTTCCTCGAGAAAATCCTGCAGCACTAAAAGCACCACTGCTCCCCAGTGAAAACCGGGCTTGTGTGGGAGCTGGCTTGTGTGGGAGCCGGGCTTGCCCGCGATGCAGGCGCCTCGATGTGTCAGTTACACCGAGGTGATGCAATCGCAGGCAAGCCAGCTCCCACACGTGACCGCGCAAGCTGGCAGCTCTGGTTGACCCAAGGCATCTGTGATGAAATGCGACCCCAACCTCTTTCGCGCCGCGCCGCCATCACTTGCCGTGAAGCCTCGTCTGATTCGCCAATTGTTCCTGCCGCCGCTGATCATCGCCCTGATGATCGGACTGGGTTACGTCGGCTTCTGGATCAGCGAGTTCTATGGGATCCGCACCCTCAGCGATACCGGCGAACGCCAACTGGAATTGCACGCCCGCACCGTCGAGAGCGAACTCAGCAAATACACCTACCTGCCCAGTCTCCTGGAGCTGGAATCCAGCGTCTCCAGGCTGTTGGCCGACCCGAATCAAGAAACCCGCAAAACCGTCAACGACTACCTCGAAGGCCTGAACCGGCGCAGTCGCAGCCGGGCGATCTACGTGATGGACACCACCGGCCGTGTGCTGGCGACCAGCAACTGGCGCGATGCCGACAGTTACCAGGGTGAAGACCTGTCCTTCCGTGCCTATTTCCAGAATGCCGTGCGCGGCCAGCCCGGCCGGTTCTACGGCATCGGCAGCACCAACGGCGAACCCGGCTATTACCTGGCCCATGGTCTGGAAGAGCACGGCAAGATCATCGGCGTCGCCGTGGTCAAGGTACGTCTGGAAGCGCTGGAAGAGCGCTGGCAGCGGGCGCGCCTGGAGGCCTTCGTCAGTGACGAGAATGGCATCATCATTCTCTCCAGCGACCCGGCCCGTCGCCTCAAGTCCGTGCGGCCATTGAGCGATGACACCAAGGACCGCCTTGCCCACAGCCTGCAATACTACTGGGCGACGCTCAACGAGCTGGAACCACTGGCCCGCGAGCGCCTCAACGAAGGCACCGAGAAGTTGACCTTCCCGGCCAACAGCGAAGTGGTGGCCGACGAGCATGAGGTCAGCTACCTGGCCCAGACCCGCCCGCTGAACGACACCCCCTGGAATTTCACCCTGCTCACCCCGCTGAACGACCTGCGCCGGGCCGCCATCAACCAGGGCATACTGGTGGCCGTAGCCTTTGCGCTGGTGGCATTCCTGCTGATTGCCTGGAACGAGCGCCGAAAGGTGATTGCCACCCGCCTCGCCGCCCGGGAAGCCCTGCAGGAAGCCAATAACCAGCTGGAGCGACGGATTGCCGAACGCACCACCGACCTGCGGGCCAGCAACGAGCGGCTCAAGAGCCAGATTCGCGAGCGGCGCCAGGCCGAGGAAACCTTGCGCCGGGCCCAGGACGAACTGGTGCAGGCCGGCAAACTCGCGGCCATCGGCCAGATGTCCACCAGCATCGCCCATGAATTGAACCAGCCACTGGCCGCCCTGCGTACCCTGTCGGGCAACACCGTGCGCTTCCTTGAGCGTGGGGCGCTGGACACCGCCAGTGCCAACCTCAAGACCATCAACGAACTGATCGACCGCATGGGTCGCATCACCGCCAGCCTGCGCTCCTTTGCCCGGCGTGGCGATGACCAGGGCGAAGCCAATCTGGGCAAGGCGGTGGACGCTACGTTCCAGATCCTCGGCAGTCGCCTGGAGACCCTGCCGCTGACGGTGCACCGCCACTTCAGCAGCGCGCAGTTGCAGATCGACCAGACACGCCTGGAGCAGATCCTGGTCAACCTGATGGGCAACGCCCTGGATGCGATGCAGGCGCAACCGGCCCCCGAACTGTGGCTGGAAGGCGACATCGCCGACGGCAAATATCGCCTGCGGGTGCGCGATAACGGCCACGGGATTGATCCCGAGACCCGCAAGCATTTGTTCGAACCGTTCTTTACCACCAAACCCGGCGAACAAGGCCTGGGCCTCGGCCTGACGCTGTCGGCCAGCCTCGCGGCGGCGACCGGCGGCAACCTCGCCGTCGAGCATCCGGCCAGCGGTGGTACTGCCTTTGTCCTGAGTTTGCCGCTGGCGAGCCCTCAACAAGTCGAGTCGAAATGAACGCAGAAAAAACCACCGACCTGACCGTCCTGATCGTCGAAGACGACCCCCATGTATTGCTCGGCTGCCAGCAAGCCCTGGCCCTGGAAGACATTCCCAGCGTGGGCGTGGGCAGTGCCGAAGAAGCCTTGACCCTCGTCGGTGAAAACTTCGCCGGCATCGTCATCAGCGATATTCGCCTGCCGGGCATCGACGGCCTGGAGTTGCTGACCCGGCTCAAGGCCCTGGATAAAAGCCTGCCGGTGGTGCTGATCACCGGCCACGGCGATATCTCCATGGCCGTGGGCGCGATGCGCAACGGCGCCTATGACTTCATGGAGAAACCCTTCTCTCCCGAGCGCCTGGTGGACGTAGCCCGCCGCGCCCTGGAACAACGCGGTTTGGCCCGGGAAGTCTGGTCGCTGCGCCGGCAACTGGCCGAGCGCGATTCGCTGGAAGGCCGGATCATCGGTCGCTCCCCGGCCATGCAGAACCTGCGGGAATTGATCGCCAACGTCGCCGACACCTCGGCCAACGTGTTGATCGAGGGCGAGACCGGCACCGGCAAGGAATTGGTCGCGCGCTGCCTGCACGATTTCAGCCGGCGCCACTCCCACCAGTTCGTCGCCTTGAACTGCGGCGGCCTGCCGGAGAACCTGTTCGAAAGCGAAATCTTCGGCCACGAAGCCAACGCGTTCACCGGTGCCGGCAAGCGCCGCATCGGCAAGATCGAACACGCCCACGAAGGCACGCTGTTCCTCGACGAAGTGGAAAGCATGCCGATGAACCTGCAGATCAAGCTGCTGCGGGTGTTGCAGGAACGCACCCTGGAACGCCTGGGCTCGAACCAGAGCGTGGCGGTGGATTGCCGGGTGATCGCCGCGACCAAGTCCGACCTCGACGACCTGAGCCGCGCCAACCAGTTTCGCAGCGACCTGTACTACCGCCTCAACGTGGTGACCCTGGAACTGCCGCCGCTGCGTGAACGCCGCGAAGACATCCTGCAGTTGTTCGAACACTTCCTGCAGCAGTCGTCGCTGCGTTTCGACCGCACCGCGCCGGACCTCGACAACCAGACCCTGTCCAGCCTGATGAGCCATGACTGGCCGGGCAACGTGCGTGAACTGCGCAACGTGGCCGAGCGGTTTGCCCTCGGTTTGCCGGCGTTCAAGAAGAGCGGCGCCAGCAGCGGCAACCATGGGCTGGCCTTTACCGAAGCGGTGGAGGCGTTCGAGCGCAACCTGCTCAACGATGCCTTGCAACGCAGCGGCGGCAACCTGACCCAGGCCAGCCAGGAACTGGGGATGGCCAAGACCACGTTGTTCGATAAGGTCAAGAAGTACGGGCTGAGCCACTAGGAGCGCATTGTGGATTTATTGTTGAAGGCGGCATTGGGTGCGGGGGTGGTGTTGATTCTGGCGGCGCTGGCCAAGACCAAGAACTACTACATTGCAGGGTTGGTGCCGCTGTTTCCGACGTTCGCGTTGATTGCGCATTACATTGTCGGCAAGGGTCGGTCGGTGGAGGATTTGAAGACCACCATCGTGTTCGGGATGTGGTCGATCATTCCGTACTTTGTGTACCTGGCGACGTTGTATGTGATGGTTGACCGGATGCGTCTGGAGGCTTCGCTGGCGGTGGCGGCGGTGGCGTGGTTGATGGCGGCTACGATTTTGGTCAGCGTTTGGGTCCGGGTACACGCCTGACATACACCTATCAAAGATGCGGAGCCGGGTGGGTGTGTATATCCGTTATTTAGGTAACGGCCGCTATTGGTTCCGCTCTTACAGCGGCTCACTTTTGAACAGCGCAAAAGTAAGCAAAACGCTCTTGCCCCACCACTCG
>NZ_JBYSWF010000020.1:0-94116 GCF_058780865.1 Pseudomonas sp. GP01-A4 | reverse complement strand
GGCTTGCTCGCGAATGCGGTGTGTCAGTCAGCACATGGATTGACTGACACACCGCATTCGCGAGCAAGCCCGCTCCCACATTTGGTTTGTGGTGTGGCTTAGATCGCAGCCAGGGTCTCTTTCACGTTCTGCGCCTGCGGGTCAGCGGTCTTCGCCGCTACCTGCTGCGCCTGCTGCTCCTTCAGGCGTTCTGCAACTTCCTTGGAAATAGCATCCTGCTTGTCCTGAGGCATGTTCTTCACATCATCCTCGGTCAAACCCTGTTCCTTGAGCAGTTGCTCGCGGATGCGCTCAGCCGGGCTTTTCTTCATGTAGTCGGTGAAGTCACTGCGGGCCGACGTGGTGGAGTCAGTCTTGGCCGTATCGGTGGTCGAGGCGGTTGCGGTGGTGGCTTGCAACTGCACACGGGTCTTGGCGAAGGCGGCATTGATGTTGTCGGCAGTGGCGTCGGCCGCTGCCTGTGTGGTCGATACAGTGGTAGTGCCCTGTTGCACGTTTTGCGCAGCACCGCTGTACAGCGCGCTGGCCGCGGCGTTGGCCGGGTCCATGTCTGCGCGCTTGATGCGTTGGATCGTCGACTGAGCCTGGGGGTTGTTGTTGATCAGCATGATCAGGACACCTGTGGATGTGGGCGGTGCCACAGGTGGAGCAATTAGCGTGCCCAGTGGTATGGCCCCGTGTTTACGGGGCTTTGGGCCGCTACCGTCGGCAAGCGTTGGCGTGCCGCCGGCCATTGTTTGCCGCTAGTGGGCAATGTTCTCCAGCGCCAGGTTGCGGGTGCGCGGGCCGAACCAACTGATGGTGATCATCACGATCAACATGCTGCTGGCGATAAACGCCAACACGCCGGGCGTGCCGAGGTGTTCGAGGATCACGCCGATCAACAGGCTGCTGAACACCGTCGACAACCGGCTGAACGAATAGCAGAAACCCACCGCCCGGGCGCGGATGTTGGTGGGGAACAGTTCGCTCTGGTAGGAGTGATAACTGAAACTCAGCCAGGCGTTGCAGAAGGTGATCATCACTCCGCAGATCACCAGGCCCACGGCGGTGGTTTGCAGCGCGAACAAACTGCCGAAGATCACGGCGCCGAGCGCCGAGCCGACAATCTGCCATTTGTTCTCAAACCGGTTCGCCACCTTCACAAACAGCAGCGGCCCCAGCGGGTAGGCGAGGGTGATGATGAAGGCATAGCCCAGGCTGTGAGTGACGCTCACGCCCTGGCCCGAGAGCAGCGCCGGCAGCCAGTTGCCGAAGCCAAAAAAACCGATGGCCTGGAACACATGAAACACAATCAGCATCAACGCCCGGCGCCGGTACGGCGGTTGCCAGATATCGGCGAAGCGCCCTTGGCCCTGCACGCTGACGGCTTGCGGTTCCGGCTCATCGAGTGGCTTGCCGTGGTCTTTCCGGCAGCGCGCTTCGAGGCTGTCCATGATCTGCCCGGCTTCGTCGAAACGGCCTTTTTGTGCGAGCCAGCGCGGCGATTCCGGCAGGCGCTTGCGCAGTTGCCAGATAAACAGCGCAAACACCGCACTGCTCACCACTACCCAGCGCCAGCCGGAAATCCCGAACGGTGCCTGGGGTACCAGCCACCACGACATCAACGCCACCGCCGGCACCGACAGGAACTGGATGAAAAACGCAAAGGCAAACGCCGAGCTGCGCATGCGCTTGGGCACCAGTTCCGAGAGGTAGGCGTCGATGGTCACCAGCTCGATGCCCAAACCAATGCCCACCAGGAAGCGCATGCAGATGATGCCCAGGGCGGAGGTCTGGATACCCATCAACACGGTGGCGACGGTGTACCAGATCAACGCAAAGGTGAAGATCGCCCGGCGCCCGTAGCGGTCGGCAATCGGGCTGAGCAGGCTGGCGCCGAGGAACAGGCCGAGAAAGGTCGCCGAGGCAAAGGCCGCCTGGTCGGAGAAGCCGAATACGCCCTGGCTGCCGGTGTGGAAAATTCCGTCACTGATCAGGCCGGGGCTGATATAGGCAGTCTGGAACAAGTCATACAGCTCGAAAAAGCCGCCAATCGACAGCAGCGCCACCAGGCGCCAGACGGTGGCGACGGCGGGCAACCGATCAATGCGCGCGCTGATGTGCGCGGCGCGGATCGGGTCGATACCGTCTGCAAGAGAGGGTGAAGACATGGGCAGAAGACTCAATAAGTGATCGGGATCTCGAATTCCTGGAACGCATCATCCACCGGTTGGTAACCCAGCACACGGGTTGTTTCGCTGAGGTCCAGGCGTTTGAAACGGTTATTGGAAATGCCATGGGCGATCAGGTGTTTCACCCCGATGGTTTCCACCGAGCGTTGCAGCAGTTGCACGGCGTCGCGGGGGCTGAGCCAGGCGCTGAGGTCGCGGGCGTTGTTCAGGTCGTGGGTTTCGGGGAATTCAAACGCACCGATGCGCAGGGCGATGGTGGAGAGCGGGGTTTTGGCCGCGTAAAAACCGCACAGGGCTTCGCCGTAGCATTTGCTCACGCCGTACAGGTTGGCGGGCAATACAGGCATGCCCGGCGTGATCTGCCGGTCTACCGGGTAGCCTTCGATGGTCTGGGCGCTGCTGGCGAACACCAGGCGCTTCACACCTGCGGCCACGGCGGCTTCGAACAGGTAGGTGGTGGCCAGGATATTGTTGGGCAACAACTCGTCGAAGGTCGCGCTGGCGTGGGGGATGCCCGACAGGTGCACGATCACGTCAATCCCGTCGAGCAGGGCGGCGAGGGCGGTTTTGTCGCTCAGGTCGGCGGGGATGAAACGGTGTTCGCCGAGGGCGAAATCCGGCTCGATGCGGTCGGTGAGGGTGAAGCGGTAGCGGTCTTTCGAGGCTTGGAAAAACGTCTTGCCGATGCGGCCGCAGGCGCCGGTGAGTAGTACGTTGAGTCCGTTCATTGGGTAGTCCTTGTTTTTAGTTGTGGCCGTCGAGGGCGAAGGTTTTGAAGCCGGGGCGTTGGCTGAGGGTTTCGTAGTAGGCGCTGACCGCCGGGTAGGACGGATGCTCCATGGGCGTCATCCACCAGCGGTGCACCGACAGGCCGATGAGGATGTCGGCGAGTGTGAAGTTGTTACCGGCGACGTAGGCGCCGGTTTTGATCAGTTGCTCTTCAAGCAGGCCCATCTTGTCGTTCCAGTTTTTTACCCCGGCTTTGATGCGTTGCGGGTCCTGGTAGTCCGGGTTCTTGCGTACCAGAGCGTGGAAGGCGTAGCCCCACGACGGGTTGAGTTCGGTGGCTTGCCAGTCCATCCATTGCTCGACCCTCGCACGGGCGACCGGCTCGGTGGGCAACAGGTCGTGGCGTTGGTGCAGGCCCACGAGGTAGCGGCAGATGGTATTGGATTCCCACAGCACGCCGTTGTCGTCGATGATCACCGGGACTTGGGCGTTGGGGTTCAGGGCCAGGAATTCGGGGGACTGGGTGGAGGCGAAGCCGATGCCCCAGTCTTCGCGGTCGTAGGGGATATCCAGTTCCTGGCAGGTCCACAGGACTTTTCGCACGTTGATGGAAGAAGTGCGACCGAGGATTTTCAGCGAATGGCCCATGGTGCTTTCCTGACGAGGGTGAGAAGGCAGGGGGCAATTTAGCAGGGGCCAGAAGGCACGGCGAGGTTGTTAAGTGGGCAGGATCAAAAATGTGGGAGCGGGCTTGCTCGCGAATGCGGTGTATCAGTGATGGAAAGCTCGGCTGACACACCGCATTCGCGAGCAAGCCCGCTCCCACAGTTTGACCGCGTGCGGTCTGTTAGATCAGTGGTGATTCCTGGTCCATCAGCTTGCCCATCAGCAATACGCCCAACTCACTCAACTGGTGAATCGCCAATGCGGTGTCGCGGTCTTTGCCGGTGAGTTCATCAGACAGGTCGAGCAATAACGTGCTGACCGAGGAAAACGTCTCGTAGCTGTTGGCGATCAGGCTTTCGCTGCTGGCGTCGGGGCTGACGGTGAATAAGGCGGGAGGATTTGGAGTTGCTTTGAACATAGTAAGTGCCCGGTATTAGGCCACCCCCATATCGCTACTAAACAATAAAGGAGGCAGCTGCGCGCAGGTTAGTAGACCGGTGGACACTCATAGCCGGCGCACCCGAAGGTGCCCTACGCACAGCCGCCATCAAGCACAGACAAAATCGTCTGACAGATGAAGCTCATGCACTAAGAGTGAACCAGTTCGGGCTACTAAACCCGATCACTGAGAAATTCAGCGACCGGGCAACCTTAGAGAGCCCTACCCAGGCGCACAAGCCGGCGGATTCTGACGTACCTGTAGGTAACGGAGCAAGGCGCTGCCATCAACACCAGCCACTTCCTACAGCTACCGCCTAGGTACTCTCGCGCACCTTCAACTCAAACCCCATGTCCACCACCGGCCGGGCGATCTTGTTGCCGGCCATCACCGTCAGCAAATGCTCTGCCGCGCGCCGGCCAATGGCTTCACGCGGCGTACTGATGCTGCTCAGTCGCGGCACCATGAACGAGGAGGAGGGCAGGTCGTTGAAGCCCAGCACCGAGATCTGGTCCGGCACCTTGATGCCATGGCGCAGCGCTTCCAGCAACGCACCCTGAGCCAGGTCGTCGTTGCCAAAGAAGATCGCGTCCACGTCCGGATGGCTGGCCAGCAGTTGCAGGAACAATTCACCACCCAGGCCCAGCGACGATGGCCGTGGCGTCAGCACTTCGAGTGCCGGGTCGTACAACCCCGCCTGCTGCAACGCCCGGCGAAAGCCTTCACCGCGCAACAACGTGCGCTGGTCCAGTTGCGCGCCAATGTAGGCCAGGCGCTTGCGACCCCGTGAGATCAAATGCGCGGCCGCCGTTTCCCCGGCGTTCAACTGCGAGAATCCTACGCAGTTCAGGCCAGCACTCGGGTCCAGGTCCATCATGTACACACACGGCACATTGCTCGATTCCACCATGCGCCGGGCGCTTTCCGTACGGTCAAACCCGGTCAGCAGCAGCCCCCGTGGCTGGTAGGCCATGTAGTTGCGCAGCAGGTCTTCTTCTTCGTCGCGGGAATAGTGGGTGTTGCCGATCAGCACTTCAAAGCCCTTGGGCCGCAGCACCTGGTGGATGGCTTCCAGGGTTTCGATAAACAGCAGGTTGGACAGCGACGGCACCAACACCACCACCGACTGGCTCTGGGCAGATGCCAGGGCACGGGCGGCCGGGTTGACCACGTAGCTCAGTTCGGCGGCGGCTTTTTGCACTTTTTCCACCAGTTCGGTGGCCACGGTGCTGATGCCGCGCAAGGCCCGGGAGGCGGTAATCGGGCTCACGCCAGCCAGGCGGGCCACTTCATTGAGGGTGGGGCGGCCCGTGGTGCGGGTATTTTTATCGTTCTTGGGAGTCATCAGGCGGCTTGCCAAACAAAAATCGAGGCACTAAGGTAGCGCTGTCTCCAAGACCCTGCAAATTCTTGAACGTCGGGATGCCTGTTCCCGTTCAAACCTTTGGAGCAGATGCACGCGTCACTCCATAAAAATGACAAGACGGCGCGGGAAAAGCCTGTTTTTGCACTAGCCTTACAGCGTGCAAAGGTAGCGCTATCTGCGTCTTGAGGTGTTTCATGAGTCAACCTGTTACTGCCCTCGTGATCATGGGTGTTTCCGGCTGTGGCAAGTCCAGCGTCAGCGAGGCCCTGTGCCTGCTGAACGGCGCCACTGCCATCGAAGGCGACAGCTTTCACCCCGCCGCGAACATCGAGAAGATGAGCGCCGGCCATCCCCTTAACGACGAAGACCGCGCCGGCTGGCTCGACATCCTGTGCGATGAGCTGCGCCGCTCGCTCAAGGCCGGCGAGCATCCGGTGCTCACCTGTTCGGCCCTGAAGAAGAAATACCGCGACCACCTGCGCGAAGCCGCGCCGGGCCTGGGGTTTGTGTTTCTGGAGCTGACCCGCGAAGTCGCCGCCGACCGTGTATCCCATCGCCCCGGCCATTTCATGCCGGCCAGCCTGATCGACAGCCAGTTCGCCACTCTTGAATCGCCGGTGGGCGAGCCGTTGACCCTGGCCCTCAACGCCAGCGTAGACAGCGTCGAGGAACTGGCCGAGCAAACCAATGCCTGGTGGCTCGAACACGGCTTTGAACCAAACAAATAATTTTTTGCCGGACAAGATAGCGCTGTCCGCCTGCACTGAATTTTTTACCGGCTTTAATAACAACAACAAACAGGAGAGACCCCCATGTTTGGCTTGTCCCACGATACCTATCTGCTGCTCGATGCAGTGGTGACCATCATCGGCCTGATCGTGTTGATCACCCGGTTCAAAGTCCACCCGTTCATTGCCCTGATCATCGCCGCAGGCTTTCTCGGCCTGACCTCGGGCATGCCCGTGGACAAGATCATCAAGGCCTTCCAGGACGGCTTCGGCGGGGTGCTCGGCTTTGTCGGGATTATCCTCGCGCTGGGTACGATGCTCGGCAAGATGATGGCCGATTCCGGCGGTGCCGATCAGATCGCGCAAACCCTGGTGCGAGCCTTCGGCAAGGAGAAGGTGCAGTGGGCAATGATGTTCGCCGCGTTCCTGGTGGGCATTCCGCTGTTCTTCGAGATCGGTTTTGTGTTGCTGATCCCGCTGGTGTTTATCGTCGCGCGCCGTACCGGTGTGTCGCTGATCAAGATCGGCATTCCGCTGCTGGCCGGCCTGTCGGCGGTACACGGCCTGGTGCCACCGCACCCGGGCCCGCTGCTGGCGATCGGCGTGTTCGGTGCCGACATCGGCAAGACCATTCTCTACGGCCTGATCGTCGCGCTGCCTACGGCGATCATCGCCGGCCCGCTCTACGGTTCGTTTATCGCCAAGTACATCCCGGGCAACCCGTCCCAGGAACTGGTAGACCAACTGGCCAGTGAGCAACCGGAATCCAAGACCCTGCCGAGCTTCAGCATCACCCTGATCACCGTGCTGTTGCCGGTGTTCCTGATGCTGCTGAAAACCTTCGCCGACGTCGCCCTGCCGGACGGCCACGTGATCCGCAACTGGATGGACATGATCGGTCACCCGATCACCGCCTTGCTGCTGGCTTTGCTGCTGTCGCTGTACACCTTTGGCCGTCGCCAGGGCATCGGCTCCAAGCAAATCCTCAAGCTGCTCGACGCCAGCCTGGCGCCGACGGCTGCGATCATCCTGATCATCGGTGCCGGTGGTGGTTTCAAGCAGATGCTGGTGACCAGCGGCGTAGGTGATGTGATCGGCCATATGGCGGTGACCGCGCAGATCAACCCGATCCTGCTGGCCTGGCTGGTAGCGGCGGTGATTCGTGTGGCTACCGGTTCTGCCACCGTGGCGACCATTACCGGTGCAGGCATTGTGGTGCCGGTGGTGGGGATGATCCCAGGGGTGAACCGCGAGTTGCTGGTATTGGCGACGGGGGCGGGCTCGCTGGTGCTGTCTCACGTCAACGATGCGGGGTTCTGGCTGGTGAAGCAGTACTTCAATATGACCGTAGCCGAGACGTTCAAGACCTGGACGGCGATGGAGACCATCCTGTCGGTGGTGGCGTTGGGCTTTATCATGTTGCTGTCGCTGGTGGTCTAGGCGGTAAGTGATCGTTCCCACGCTCCGCGTGGGAACGCATCCTGTGACGCTCCGCGTCACAAGCGGACGCAGAGCGTCCAAGGCGGCATTCCCACGCAGAGCGTGGGAACGATCATTCCTGCCGTTGGATCGGGTCAGGCGTCAGCTTTCTTGACCAGCCCATCCGCCCGGAACATCGCCCGGATGCCCCGCACCGCCTGGCGAATCCGGTCCTGGTTTTCGATCAGTGCAAAGCGCACGTGGTCGTCACCATACTCACCAAAGCCAATCCCCGGCGACACACACACCTTCGCCTCAAGCAGCAGCTTCTTGGCAAACTCCAGCGAACCCATTGCGGCGTACGCCTCGGGGATCTTTGCCCAGACGTACATCGACGCCTTCGGGTTCTCCACCATCCAGCCCAGCTCATGCAGGCCTTTCACCAGCACGTTACGGCGCTGGCGGTACTGCTCGGCAATGTCTTTCACGCACTGCTGATCGCCTTCCAGCGCCGCAATCGCCGCGACTTGCAGCGGGGTGAAGGTGCCGTAGTCGTGGTAGCTCTTGATCCGCGCCAGGGCGTTGACCAGTTCCGGGTTGCCCACCATGAAACCGATGCGCCAGCCGGCCATGTTGTAGCTCTTGGACAGGGTGAAAAACTCCACCGCGATGTCCTTGGCCCCCGGTACTTGCATGATCGACGGAGCTTTCCAGCCGTCGTAGACGATGTCGGCGTAGGCCAGGTCATGCACCACCAGCACGTCGTACTGCTTGGCCAGGGCGATCACCCGTTCGAAGAAGTCCAGCTCCACGCACTGTGCGGTGGGGTTGGACGGGAAGCCGAGAATCATCATCTTCGGCTTGGGGATCGAGCCACGAATCGCACGTTCCAGTTCAGCGAAGAAGTCCACCCCCGGAATCAGCGGCACCGAACGCACCTGGGCGCCGGCAATCACGGCACCGTAGATGTGAATCGGGTAGCTGGGGTTGGGCACCAGCACCGTGTCGCCCTGGTCCAGGGTGGCCAGCATCAAGTGCGCCAGGCCTTCCTTGGAACCGATGGTCACGATGGCTTCGGTTTCCGGGTCGATGTCCACTTCGTAGCGGTCTTTGTACCAGCGCGAAATCGCCCGGCGCAGCCGCGGAATGCCTTTGGAAGTGGAGTAACCGTGGGTGTCTTCGCGTTGGGCAACGGTGACCATTTTTTCCACGATGTGCGGTGGAGTGGCGCCGTCCGGGTTACCCATGCTCAAGTCGATGATGTCTTCGCCGCGCCGACGCGCAGCCATCTTCAGCTCGGCAGTGATATTGAACACGTAAGGGGGGAGTCGATCTATGCGCGCAAAGCGGCGCGGCGAATGGGGTTCGGCCATTGTTGCCTCGAAATACGTAAGCGCCCGGAACCGTCCGAGCGACGTCGGCCACTGCGGTGGCCTGCGGGGCAGACAATACGGTCGGTGATGGCCAATTGTCCAGATGCTGTGGGAAAAATTTCTGCTTGGAGTGCGACGGGGATATGCCCCTATACTCGACGCGGGTTTGTTCCCTCATAAGAAGGAGACTGTTCAGATGGATCAACAGACAAAACTGCCGTTACAGCCGCGCATGGAAGAGGGCAAGGCCCTGGTGATCGCGGGTGTGCAAGGGCGTTATTCAAAGGCCACGATTGGCGATATTCCCAAGTTGTGGGAGCTGTTCGACAGCTGCTTCAAAGAGATCAAGAAACGCGTCGGCGGCGTGACCTATGGCGTGTGCTACAACGCCAAACACGATGAATTTGACTACCTGGCCGGCGTTGAAGTCCCGGCCAAGGGCGATGTACCGAGCAACTTCCAGTCGATTGAAATCCCGGCCCATCGCTATGCCGTGTTCCCGCATTTTGGCCCGGTGCAGGCGCTGGCGCAGACCTATGAACGCATCATGTTCGAATGGCTGCCGGCCTCCGGGTACAAGGTGGTCGGGGCTGATTTTGAGCGCTACAGCGCCGATTTCGATGTGGGTAAAGGCACGGGCTCCGTGGAAATCTGGATCCCCATCAACGCCGAATCCGCCTGACCGCGCCACCGGCAGGAGCGAGCACGTTCGCTCCTGCAGTGGCCTCTCAATACAGCGTGGCCTTGACCCGCTCCGGCATCTCGCGGTCATAGGCTTCGGCGTCGAACGCCCCATCATTCAAGCGCTTGTGAAACGCCCCGGCGGAGGGCAGTGCCGAGCGATCCAGATGCTTTTCCGGGTTCCAGCAATCGGAGCGCACAAAGGCTTTGGAGCAATGGAAATACGCCGCCTCTACCTGCACCAGAATCACCGAACGGGCCGCTTTGCCATTTACCGCAAAGCTCTCCAGCAACTCAGGCTCGATGGAAATCTGCGCCCGGCCATTGACCCGCAACGTCTCGCCAATGCCCGGGATGATGAACAGCAACGCTATGCGCGGGTCCACCACCAGATTGCGCAGGGTGTCGAGGCGGTTATTCCCCGGCCGATCCGGAATCGCCAACGTGCGCTCGTCGATAATTCGTACAAAACCTGGAACATCGCCACGGGGCGAACCGTCGATGCCGTCCGGGCCGGATGAACTCACCACTACCAAGGGTGACGCGCGGACCATGGCCTGGTAATCCTCGTTGAGAAACGGGATTTCCTTGCGCACGGCCCGTTCGTGGGGCAGGCCGTAGAGGGATTCGAGTTGTTCCAGGGTTGTTAGCATCTTCACCAGCTCCTTATTGTTTAAAACACCCACGCCAACCGGCGCTCATACCCAATCCGCCCCTTATACGCCTCCCCCTGTCCACCCAGCCCTGCTGCAAATACAGCCCCATCGCCGCCACATTATCCGTGTCCACCGACAGCTCCAGCGCCTTGATCTGCGGCCAAACCAGGCGCGCGGCGGCGGGGAGGGCTTGCAGGCAGGCTTTGCCAAACCCCAGGCCTTGCTGATGGCGATCGACTTGCAACGCGTGCAGCGTGGCGCTGTGTTCATCCGCCCAATGGGGCAGGCAGGGTGGGCGTTTGAGCAGCAGGAAGGCCACGGGAATCTCGTCGGCGAGTAACGCAAAGCCTGCCACGCCGGGATTCGGATTGACCAGCAGGGTGTTCAGCGCACAGTAGATATCGCCGGAAAAACCCAGTTGTTCGGGATGCACTTCCAGGGCGTTGAGTTGCTGTTGTTGCAGGGCAGTCAACATCTGATAGGCGACGAGGCGGGTTTCCATCGGCGTAGCATCCGAAATCCTACAAAGAAGCGCGGATTCTAGCGGGTTTGCGGTAGTCGCAATTATTTTTTGCGGGACTGTCGATTGGCCCGGGGCTCAGTCGACTAAGGGGGTCTTCAGTGATTTTTCCCGCAAGGAGTATTGCCATGAGCACCGCAATCAGCAGCTTGATCGAACAATGGAAACAGGCGGTCACCGCCAAGGATGTCGAGAAGATTGTCAGCTTTTACGCCGACGATATCGTCGCGTTCGACGCCGTCAGCGCCCTGCAGTTCAAGGGCAAGGCCGCCTATCAGGCGCACTGGAAGGCGTGCATGGAGTTCTGCCCGGGCCCAGGGGTCTTTGACTTCCATGAGATGCGTATCGTCGCCGGCGATAACAGCGCCTTTGCCCACTGGCTCGCGCACTGTGGCGGCACCGGGCCCGACGGCGTACTCAAGACCTGCTGGATGCGCGTCAGCGCCGGCTACCAGCGCGTTGGCGGCGAGTGGAAAGTGGTGCATGAACATTGGTCGGCACCGTTCGACATGGAAACCGGCGCCGGTCTGTTCGACCTGAAACCTTGAGCGCCGCGAACTATAGTCAGTTGTCCGAAAACGGAGAATCCCATGAAATACCTCTGCCTGATCTATAGCAACGAACAGGTGCTGCACGATTCGCCCGACAGCCCCAAGGACCCGGAATGTTTCGCCTATGGCCAGTCCGTGCAGGCCAGCGGGCGCATGCTCGCCGCCGAACCGCTGGAGTCGGTGAGCACCGCCACCACCGTGCGCATGCGCAACGGCAAGTTGTCGATCACCGACGGGCCGTTTGCCGAAACCAAGGAGCAGCTCGCCGGGTTTTACCTGATCGAAGCCAAGGACCTGAATGAAGCGATCCAGGTGGCCGGTGGCATACCGGCGGCCCGGGTCGGCAGTGTGGAAGTGCGCCCCGTGCGTGAATTGAATCTCTGATCACAACAATAAAACCCAGGAGGTTTCCCATGAGCATTCAACCCAAACCCGCCGAATTTGAACTGTCCATCAGTCGCTTGATCGATGCCCCTCGCAGCCGCGTGTTTCGCGCCTGGACCGAGCCGGCCTTGTTGCAGCAGTGGTGGGGCCCACACGGCATGACCACTCCCGAGTGCGAAATGGACCTTTGGGTGGGTGGGCAATTTCGCACGCTGATGCGCGCGCCGGACGGCAGCGAATACCCGACCCAGGGCGTATTCCTGGAGATTACCGCCCCCAGTCGGCTGGTGTTTACCGACGCCTTCACCCCCGGCTGGATCCCTTCGGGCCAGCCATTCATGACCGCAGAAGTTACCTTTGAAGACGTCGACGGCAAAACCCTCTATACCGCCCGCGCCATGCACTGGAGCGCCGAAACCAAGCAGGCCCACGAAGCCATGGGCTTTCACGAAGGCTGGGGGCAGAGCCTCGACCGGCTGGTGACGCTGGTGACCGAAGGCCTGCGCGATTGACGGTGCAGGCTCGGGTTGAAGCGGTTTATCGCAGCGAATCGCGGCGCATCCTGGCGACCCTGATTCGCTTGCTTGGCGATTTCGACCTGGCTGAAGAAGCCTTGCACGAGGCGTTCTTCGTCGCAGTCGAGCGCTGGGGGCAGGACGGTGTGCCGGATAACCCCCGGGCCTGGCTGGTCTCGACCGGGCGCTTCAAGGCCATCGACCGTTTACGTCGCCAGGCGCGTTTTACCCCGTTGTTGCAGGCGCAAGCTGATGCGCTGGAAGCGGCAGACTGGAGCGTTGAAGACGTGGAAGACGACCGCTTGCGCCTGATCTTCACCTGCTGCCACCCGGCGCTGGCGGCGGATGCCCAGGCGGCGCTGACCTTGCGTGAGATCTGCGACCTCACCACCGAGGAAATCGCCCGGGCGTTTCTCGCCACGCCCACTAGCATCGCCCAGCGCATCGTGCGGGCCAAGGGCAAGATCCGCGAAGCGAAGATCCCCTATCAGGTGCCATCCCTGGCGGAGTTGCCCGAGCGCCTGGACAGTGTGCTGCGGGTGATTTACCTGGTGTTCAACGAAGGCTATTCGGCGTCAATGGGCGCCGACCTGACCCGTGAAGACCTGACCCGCGAAGCGATTCGCCTGGGCCGCTTGCTGATGGAGTTGTTGCCGGAGCCGGAAGTGATGGGCTTGCTGGCGCTGATGTTGCTCCACCAATCCCGGCGCCCGGCACGCACTTCGGCCGGCGGTGAGTTGGTGTTGCTGGATGAGCAGGACCGTTCGCTGTGGGATGCGTCGTTGATTGCTGAAGGATGCGCCCTGGTGGAGAAATCCCTGACCACACGCCGCTTCGGGCCCTACAGCCTGCAGGCAGCGATTGCGGCGGTACACGCTGAAGCCGTGAGCGCCGATGAGACTGATTGGCCGCAGATCGTCGGGCTGTATGACGTGTTGCTTGGAGCGATGCCATCGCCGGTGATCGAGCTGAATCGCGCGGTGGCCGTTGCGATGCGCGATGGAGCGCAGGCCGGTTTGCAATTGGTGGACGGCATTCTGGCGCGGGGGGAGTTGGTGGACTATCACCTGGCGTACTCGGCGCGGGGCGAGTTTTGTCGGCGATTGGGCCGAGTGGAGGACGCGCGGCGGGCGTTTGAACGGGCGCTGGCATTGACCCAGCAAGTGCCCGAAAAGCGCTTTATCGAGCGGCGATTGGCCGAACTCAAATAGTGCAGGCGCCGGAGATCCAAATGTGGGAGCGGGCTTGCTCGCGAATGCGGTGTGTCAGTCAACATTTCAGTGACTGATCCACCGCATTCGCGAGCAAGCCCGCTCCCACATTTGTTCGATGTTGTCTTGATGAATGAGTTACGGCTGCTGACGCGTCGCCGCCAACACGATCTCGCGAATGCACACATGCTGCGGCTGCTGGTAGGCATAGGCAATCGCCGAAGCCACATCATCGGCGCTCAGCACGGTGCCGCCCATGTCCTGTTTCCACGCCTGGTAGCCGGTCTTGATGGCTTCGTCGGTGGTGTGGCTCAGCAGTTCGGTTTCCACCGCGCCCGGCGCAATGGTGATCACGCGCACGTTGTGTGGCGACATTTCTTCCCGCAGGTTTTCCGAAATTCCATGCACGGCGAACTTGGTGCCTACATAGGCGACGTGGTTGGGGAAGGTCTTGCGCCCGGCCACCGAGCTGACGTTGATGATGGTGCCACCCTTGCGCTCGACCATGCTGCCGGCCACCGCATGGATGCCGTTCAGCAGGCCCTTTACGTTGACGTCGAGCATCTGCTCCCACTGTGCCGGGTCCTGTTCGCTGACCGCGCCCAGCAGCATCACGCCGGCATTGTTGATGAGTGCATCGGCCGGGCCGAATTGCGCTTCGGCTTCTTTCACCGCTGCCACCAGCGCAGCGCGATCGGTGATGTCGACACCGCGACTCAAGGTGTTCGGCAACTCCAGCGCATTCAGCCGGTCGATGCGGCGGGCCAGCAGCAACAGCGGGTGGCCGGCGGCCGACAGCAAGCGCGCAGTCGCTTCGCCAATGCCCGAACTGGCACCGGTGATGATGATCAATGGCTTGCTCATGGTGGAACTCCTGAAATAAGAAAAACAAATAACTGAACGTGGAGCGCAGTATATTTAGCCCTCGGCTGGCTGAAAAATGCCTTATTCCTCTGTCTGTCATCGGTATTAACTATGGATGTGCGTCATCTCAAGGCGTTTCTCGCGGTATTCGAGGAACGCAATATCACCGCCGCCGCCCAGCGCCTGTTCATCAGCCAGCCGACGTTGTCGGTGACCATCAAGCAACTGGAAGAAGAACTGGGCGTGGCGCTGTTTCTGCGCCAGCCTCGTGGGGTCGAGGTCAGTGACGAGGCGCGGGTGCTGTACCCGCAAGCCCGGCGCATGGTGGCCGAGGCCGATGCGTTGAGCCGCTTGTTTCGCGGGCGCGAAAACCGCATCGCCCTGGAACTGGGTGTGGAAGGCGATATTGCCGACAGCCAGATCGAAACCTTCCTGCGCATGGCGCACCAGGGCCTGCCGGGTTTGCTGCTGACCTTGCAGGAAGGCTGCGAAGGAGAAGGGCGCCTGGCGGTAGAGGAAATGTGCTGCGAGGACGAATTATTCCTGCCGCTTTGGGAAGAGTCCTACGTGATGGCACTGCCGATTGCGCACCCGATGGCGGCGGGCGGCAAGGAGCAGGCCTGGGCGCCGATCGAAGACTGGATCACCTGCCCGCAGCATGATTCCCACCAACGGCTGATGGCCTTGTACGGCCGCTCGCCCCAGGCGGTGGCCGGGCATGCCGGTTCGTTGACCCAGGCATTGCACATGGTGGCGGCCGGTGTCGGCGTGGCGATGTTGCCGCAGTCGCTGGCGACGGAGCGGGCCGGGGTGGTGATTCGCCCTTGGCACCTGCCGGCACCGACGCGCCGGGTGGGGTTGTGCTTTGCCGCCCAGGCCCTGGAGTTGCCGGCGTTGCGGGCCTTGCATGAGTATTTCCAGAACAACCGCCCGCCGCAGATTGAAGCGGCCTGACGGCGCCTTTGAATTCACCGCAAATTCAATGTAGGAGCTGGCTTGCCTGCGATAGCGGTGGTGATTGACACCGCTATCGCAGGCAAGCCAGCTCCCACATTTGATCTTCATTGTTGCGAATAGTGTGTTCCGCCGTTATTCCAGCATCTTGCCCAGCAACCAACTGCCGGCCGGGCCGGGCGGATGCTGGCGTGACCACAACGCGTCCACCGCCACCGAGCGCGGCCAGCCCCGGGCCTTGATTTCACACAGGTGGTCGCCGCCGAACCGCTCCACCAGCCAGCGCGGCAGAGGTGCCCAGCCAAAACCCAGCTGCGCCATTTCCATCAGCATCAGGTAACTGGGCGCTGACCACACTCGGCCCAGGCCGCGGGTTTCATTCGGGTTGATGATGCTCGCCAGGCGCAGTTCGCGGTGTTGTTCCAGGGTTTGCTGGTCGATGTCCGCAAGGTTCGCCAGCGGATGTCTGGGTGAGACAAACAGCGCGATTTCCGTGCGCTCTTCCACGGTGGTGCTGGTGAGGTCCGGCGGGTAAACCTCCTGCATCTCGATAAACGCAATCTGCGCCCGGCCACTTTGCACCAGGGCGATCAAGTCCTCGCATTCGGCGATCAGGCATTCCAGTTCCAGGTCCGGGTAGCGCTGCTCGAAGGCGCTGAGGGCGGTTTCGAAACGGTCCGACTGGTACGTATCGGACATCGCGATACTCAACTTCGGCTCCAACCCCTGGGATAACTGGCTGGCCGCCAGCTCCAGGCGGCTGCTGGCTTCCAGCACCTGCTCGGCGCGTTGCAGCAGCACATGCCCGGCCGGGGTCAGCGTCGGCTTGCGGCTGCTGCGATCAAACAGCACCACATCCAGGTCAATCTCCAGGCTGGCCACCGCCGCGCTGACGGTGGACTGGCTCTTGCCCAGCTTGCGCGCCGCCGCTGAAAACGAACCGTGGGTCGCCGCCTGCACAAACGCCTGAAGCACTTCGTGGGATGCCATGACTATCGCCTTGATCGATGGTTACTGGTTATGAAGTATCGAGTCAAAGGGTAATGATGGCAACCATCGTCACTCACGGAGAACGGGTCATGACACCCACCAAGTCGATTACTGAACGCGTTTGGCAGGCCATTGGTTTTGAAGGTTTGGCCTTGTTGATCTGTACACCGCTGCTGGCGTGGATCATGGATAAACCGGCCCTGGAGATGGGCATGGTGACCTTGGCCATCAGCCTTATGGCGCTGGCCTGGAACGTGATTTTCAACGGCCTGTTCGACCGTCTCAAGGCGCGCCTGCAACTGTCCGGCGGGGTGTGGACCCGCGTGCTGCATGCGTTGATGTTTGAAGGCGGCCTGGTGGCGATCTGTGTGCCGCTGATTGCCTGGTGGCTGAACATCAGCCTGATGCAGGCGTTTATCCTCGACATCGGCGTGTTGCTGTTTTTCCTGCCGTACACCTATGTGTATCACTGGGGGTATGACGCGGTGCGGGAGCGGAGCATGCAGAAACGGATGCGCACCGCGTAGGAGTCCGGCTTGCCGGCGATGGCGATTTTGGATACGTCATCGCCGGCAAGCCAGCTCCTACAGGGGTTGTAGGGCGGCCACAAAATCGAGGAACGCCCGCACCTTGGCCGCTGGCAAGTGCCGCGACGGGTAGAAGGCATACAACGGGAAGCGCTCGTCGGGCCAGTCGGGAAACAACTCGATCAACGCGCCGGATTCCAGCGCCGGTGCCAGCCCAAGGTCGAGCATTTGCGCCACTGCATGGCCGTGTTCGCACACGCTGTACAAGGTCCCGGCATCGTTGACCACCAGCCGCCCGCTGGTGGCGATGTTGACCTGCTCGCCCGGCCGGTGGAATTCCCAGCCAAACGGCCGGCCGGTCTGGGAGTCGCGAAAGTCGATGCACACGTGCTGGCCGTCTTCCAGGTCCTTGGGGTGTGAAGGGCGACCATGCCGCTCGAGATAAGCTGGCGAGGCCAACGTCAGCACCCGCACTTCCATCAGCTTGCGGGCGATCAGCGAGGACGATTGCGGAATGCCAAAACGGATGGCCAGGTCAAAGCCATCCGCCACCAGGTCCCCGAGTTGATCCCGCGTGTGCAGGTCCAACTGCAGCTGCGGGTATTGGCTCATGAATTCACCCAGCACCGGCCCCAGCACCAGCCGCGAAAAGTACGGGTCGATGTTCACCCGCAACCGCCCGCGAACCGTCAGGGCGCTGTCGGCCGCCGAGCTGGCGGCTTCTTCCAGGCCGGCCAGCAGCGGGGCGATTTCCTGGTAGAAACGCCGGCCCTCGTCGGTCAATTGCACCGAGCGGGTGGTGCGGTCGAACAGGCGGATTCCCAGGCGTTTTTCCAGCCGCGAAATGGCCCGGCTGACCCCCGAAGGCGTCATCTCCAGGCTGTCGGCGGCGCGGGCGAAACTGCCGCTGTCGACCACGGCGGCCAGTACGCCCATGCCACCGGCCAGTCCTGGATCAAAACTCATGGGTGATTGCCTGTCAGGTATCCGAAAGCATTGATGCTAGCGGAGAATCCGAGCGCGTTACAGAAACATCCCGCCCGAGGCCTCGACCCGTTGCCCGGTGATCCAGTTGCTGCCGTCGGCCAGCAGGGTGGAAATCGCCCCGCCGATATCATCCGGCAAGCCTGCGCGACCGAGGGCGGTGTTGTTGGCGACCATCGCGTTCACGTCCGGATTGTCGCGCACCACGCCGCCGCTGAAGTCGGTGGCGATCGCGCCGGGGGCCAGGGTGTTGACGGTGATGCCACGGGCACCCAGTTCCTTGGCCTGGTAGCGGGTCAGCACTTCCACCGCGCCTTTCATCGAGGCATAGGCCGAATAACCCGGCAGGCTGAAGCGCGCCAGGCCGCTGGAGATATTGATGATGCGGCCACCGTCGCTGATCAGCGGCAGCAGTTTCTGGGTCAGGAAAAACGGGCCCTTGAAGTGGATCGCCACCAGTTGGTCGAACTGCGCTTCGGTGGTGTCGGCGAAGCTGGCGTGGGCGCCGATCCCGGCGTTGTTGATCAGGAAGTTGAAGTGCGCCTGGCCGAACACGTCCTTCAATACCGAGCCGACCTGGGCGGTGAACGCCTCGAAGGTGGAACTCTGGCTGACGTCCAGTTGCAGCATGGCCGCCTTGCCGCCCAGCGCTTCGACTTGGGCGACCACGGCCTGGGCTTCGTCCGCTGCGCTGTTGTAGGTACCGATAATGTCGACGCCTTGTGCCGCCAGGTGCAGCGCAGCGCTTTTGCCCAGGCCGCGGCTGGCGCCGGTGATGAGTGCGATTTTACGGGTCATGGTGAAGTCCTCGAGCGTGTGATGGTTCGTGGGACTGAGTGTATTTGTCCGGCCATAACGTGATAAACAGAGCTATGCCGGAATCACTGGCCGGATAAGGCGAACAATCCCATGAACAAACTAGAGTTGCTGCGTACCTTCGTGCGCGTTGCCGAACTGTCGAGTTTCACCCAGGCGGGCGAGAGCCTGGGCTTGCCGCGCTCCACGGTTTCCGAGCATGTGCAGGCGCTGGAAGAGTTGCTGGGCGCGCGCCTGTTGCAGCGCACCACGCGCAAGGTCCAAGCGACCCAGGACGGGCGCGTGCTGTATGAGCGCAGCAAGGATTTGCTGTCGCACATGGAAGAGCTGGAAGGCTTGTTTCGCCAGGATGAAGCGCAGCTGGCGGGGCGCATTCGGGTGGACATGCCCAATGTCATGGCCCGGGAATTGATCCTGCCGCGCCTGCCCGAGTTCATGGACCTGCACCCGCTGATCGAGCTGGAAATCAGCAGCACCGACCGCCAGGTTGATTTGCTGGCGGAAGGTTTCGACTGCGTCTTGCGCGTCGGTGCGCAGCCGGACCAGTCGGTGGTGGCCCGCTTGTTGTGCAGCATGCCGATGATCAACTGCGCCAGTGCTGCGTACCTGAAGCGTTACGGCGTACCCAGGACGCTCGCTGATTTGGCTCACCATCAACTGGTGCATTACGTACGCCCGCTGGGCTCACGCTCCCCAGGGTTTGAATACGTACAAGGCAACAAGGTGCAGCGGATTCCCATGGCCGGGCGCGTCACGGTCAACAGCACCGACGCTTACCGGGCGGCGTGCATCGGTGGCTTTGGCCTGACCCAGGTGCCCGCCCTGGGCATTCACGATCAACTGGCCAGCGGCGAGTTGGTGGCGGTGCTGCCGGACTATCCGGCGCCGGCACTGGACGTGTCCCTGCTGTACGCCGGCCAACGGCATTTGCCGCTGCGGGTGCGGGTGTTCATGGATTGGCTGGCCGCCACCTTGCAGGCTGCTTTCAACGCCGGGCAGACAACTGCTGCGGCGCCAGGAATGCATCATGGAAGTAATCCCGAAACGCCTGCATCGCCGGAGTGAAATCGCGCTCGCGGTGCCAGGCCAGGCCGACGCTCATGGGCGTGACCTTGTCGGTGACGCTCACGGTTTCGATGCGTTTGCCTTCCAGTGACCACGGGCGATGCACCAGGTCTGACAAGATCGCCACGCCGCTGCCGTTGGCGACCATGCTGCGCACTGCCTCCACCGAACTGGTGCGCAGCCGCACCTTGGGGGTTTGCCCGGCCTGTTCCCAGTAGCGCATGGCGCTTTGTTCGGCTTCGTCGACGGTGAGGAAAATGTACGGCTCCCTGGCCACATCGGCGAGGCTCACGGCGGGGCGTTCGCACAACGGGTGATGGCTGGGCAGCCACAGGCGGCGTTCGGAGTTGAAGAGGATTTCCGAGACGATGTCCGGGTGGGTGAGGTTGGCGGTGAGCACCACGGCCATGTCGAACTGGCCGTTGAGCAGGCCGTGTTCGATGGCCTGGCGTTCCTGTTCGAACACCTCGATGGTCACGTCCGGGTGCCAGTGTTCCATGCGCTGCAAGTGGTGCGGCAGGAAGTAACCGAGCACGGTGTAGCTGGCGGCCACCCGCAATACGCCGCTGGCGCGGTAGTCCGGCAGCGGGCTGTTCAGGGCATCGTCGACGCTGCGCACAATCACATACGCCCGGTTGAGGAAATGCCGCCCGGCGTCGGTCAGGCTCATGCCCTGGGCCGAGCGCACGAATAGCTGCGCGCCGAGCATCGCTTCCAGCTCCTTGATCGCGGTGGTCACCGCCGATTGGGAGATGTTCAGGTGAATCGCCGCCTGGGAGATCTGGCCGATTTCGGCGGTGGCGACGAAGTAGCGGATTTGGCGCAGGGTCAGGGACATTGGTTTCTCCGCTCGTTCCCACGCTCTGCGTGGGAACGCATCCTGTGACGCTCCGCGTCACGATTTTAAAAGCGGACGCAGAGCGTCCAGGGCGGCATTCCCGCGCGGAGCGTGGGAACGATCAGTATCGTGTATCTGATTTTCAGAAGATGGGCCATCTGATAATAGATCTTCCCAAGGGGTCAAGCCGCAGCCTAATTTCCATCGCAAGAACTTCAACGGAGCGACCCCGATGCAGGCAGTGGATTTCAATTCGGACATGGGCGAAGGCTTCGGCCCCTGGACCATCGGCGACGGCGTCGACAGCGAACTGATGGCCTACATCAGCTCGGCCAACATCGCCACCGGCTTTCACGCCGGCGACCCGGGCACCATGCGCCGTACCGTCGAACGCGCCAAGCAGTTGGGCGTGGCGATTGGCGCGCACCCGGGTTTTCGCGACCTCGTCGGTTTCGGCCGACGCCATATCAACGCCCCGGCCCAGGAGCTGGTGGACGACATGCTCTATCAACTCGGCGCCCTGCGGGAAATCGCCCGGGTGCAGGGCCTCACGCTGCAACACATCAAGCCCCACGGCGCGCTGTATATGCACCTGGCGCGGGATGAAGAAGCGGCGCGGCTGCTCGTGGAAAACCTGCAACGGCTGGAGCCGACGCTGCTGCTGTATTGCATGCCGAATTCGGTGATCTGGCGTATCGCCAAGGAACTCGGCCAGCCGGTGGTGCGGGAGTTTTATGCCGACCGTGAGTACGATCTCACCGGCTCCATCGTGTTTACCCGCAATGTGCGGGCGCTGGATCCGGCAACGGTTGCGGCGCGTGTCCTGCGTGCCTGCCAGACCGGCCTGGTGCGCACGGTTGAAGGCGAAGACCTGTTTATCGAATTCGATTCCATTTGCCTGCACAGCGACACCCCCGGCGCCCTTGAACTGGTGGAAGCCACCCGTGAAGCGCTGGATCAGGCGGGCATCGAAGTACGCACACCCCGCTGACCGACACCGGTGCGCAGACACCGGGTCTGATTGATTTTTTGCCTGCCTTTCTACAATGATTCCAAGAGGAACAGACATGGCTGAATCTTCCCCGATCCGCTACAGCTTTGGCGGTGATGAACACCTGTTTGCCGAGGTCAGCGAGAGCATGTCCCTGGAGGCTTTCTTCAAGGGCATGGCCGTCACCCGCGCGGTGGAACGCCTGGCCCTGGACGGTGTGCTGGACGTCTGCCTGGCAAATGCCTCGTTCCAGATTCGTTTCGACCCGGACCGCATCGCGCCCCACGTGCTGCTCGACGCGGTACAAAGCGCCGAAGCCCAGGCCGTGGCCGAACGCACCTTGCACACCCGCATCATCGAAATCCCGGTGCTGTACAACGACCCCTGGACCCATGAAACCCTGATGCGCTTTCGCGACCGTCATCAGGACCCGACCGGTACCGACCTGGAATACGCAGCGCGGATCAACGGCCTGGCGGATGTGGACGCGTTTATCGCGGCCCACAGTGGCGCGCCGTGGTTTGTCTCGATGGTGGGGTTTGTGGCGGGCTTGCCGTTCATGTTCCAGATGGTGGAACGCGAGCGGCAGTTGCAGGTGCCCAAGTACCTGCGCCCACGCACCGACACGCCGAAATTGACCCTCGGCCACGGCGGCTGCTTCGGCTGTATCTATTCGGTACGCGGCGCCGGTGGCTACCAGATGTTCGGCGTCACCCCGGCGCCGATCTACGACCCGCAACAGCAGTTGGCCTACCTGAAAGAGCACATGGTGTTCTTCCGCCCCGGCGACATCGTGCAGTTCAAACCCATGGACCGCGACGCCTATGACCTGGCCGTGGCAGAAGTGGACGCAGGGCGCTTCGACCTGCGCATCCGCCCGGTGGAGTTTTCCCTCGACGCCTTTCTCGCCGACCCCATCGGCTACCCGAAAACCTTGCAGGAGGCGCTGGCATGATCAAGGTACTCAAACCCGGCCTCGCCACCTCCGTGCAGGATCTTGGCCGCGAAGGTTATTACCACCTCGGCATCCCGCCATCCGGCGCCCTGGACCAATACGCGTTGAGCGCGGCCAACCACCTGGTGGGCAACCCCATCGGCGCTGCCGGGCTGGAATGCACGTTGATCGGGCCGGAGCTGGAGTTTCAGCAGGATGCGTTGGTGGCGTTGTGCGGGGCGCTGATGTCGCCGCGCCTGGACGGCGTGGTGGTGCATCAGGACACCGCGTTTGAAGTGCGGGCCGGGCAAGTGCTGCGCTTTGAATTTCCCAGGGCCGGCGCGCGGACTTACCTGGCGGTGGCCGGTGGCATCGATGTGCCACTGGTGTTGGGCAGTCGCTCGACTTACACCCTCGGCGCATTGGGCGGGTTTCAGGGGCGGCGGCTGGTGGAGGGTGATGAACTGCCCGTGGGCGAGCCCAGCGGCAAAGGCCGGGCGGGGAACAGTTTGCCCATGGCGTTGCGCCAATCGGTGGGTGGGGACGTGACCCTGCGGGTGGTGCCGGGGCTGTACTACGAGCGCCTGACGCCCGCCGCCAAGAGCAGCTTTTTTGCCGAGCCCTGGACGGTAGGGTCGGAGGCCGACCGCATCGGCTATCGCTTCAAGGGCGGCAATGCCTTGAGCTTTCAGCCACGGGAACAGCCGTTTGGCGCCGGGTCCGATCCGTCGAACATCGTCGACAGTTGCTACCCCATCGGTTCGATCCAGGTGCCGGCGGGTCTGGAGCCGATCGTGCTGCACCGGGACGCGGTGTCGGGCGGGGGCTACGCGATGATTGGCACGGTGATCAGTGCCGACCTGGATCTGATCGGGCAGATGCAACCGAACCAGCGGGCGGGGTTTGTGTCGGTGACGCTGGAGGAAGCGTTGGAGGCGCGGCGGGTGTACAAGAAGCGGTTGAAGCTGATGGGCGGGTTGTTTAGCACCTGAACTCACCACTGAACCCAATGTGGGAGCGGGCTTGCTCGCGAAAGCGGAGTGTCAGTCAATAAGTCTGTGACTGAGCCACCGCATTCGCGAGCAAGCCCGCTCCCACATTTTTATCGGGTTGTGTCAGAACAATTGGGTGAATAGCCAGTACAGGCTACCCGACAACAGAATCGCCGCCGGCAAGGTCAGCACCCAGGCCATCAGCAAGTTGCGGATGGTCTTCATCTGCAAGCCACCGCCGTTCGCCACCATGGTCCCGGCCACACCCGACGACAACACATGGGTGGTGGACACCGGCAAGCCATACATGTCCGCCGCGCCGATGGTCAGCATTGCCACCATCTCGGCGGATGCGCCCTGGGCGTAGGTCAGGTGGGTCTTGCCGATCTTCTCGCCCACGGTCACCACGATACGTTTCCAGCCGACCATGGTGCCGAGCCCGAGGGCGATGGCCACGGCGATCTTGACCCACAGCGGGATAAACCGTGTGGCGTTGTCGATCTGTTGCTTGAACAGTTGCAGCTTGTTCTGGGTGTCGGCATCGAAGTTGCCGACCTTGCCCTTGTCCATCAGGCGGATGGTTTCGCTGGTCAGGTACATGTCGTTACGCACGTTGCCCACGGCCTCGGCCGGAACGGCGGCGAGGGAGCCGTAGCTCTTCACTTCCTCACCGATATGCCCGGTGATGGCGGCCAGGGCGGGCACCAGTTCCGGGGTGGCTTCCTTGGTGCGTACGTAGGTCGACAAGGTGCCGCGAGAGTCGGCGGGGGCCAGTTGCGGCGCCGCTTTTACCAGGGCTGCCTGGGTGACTTCGGCCACCGCGGCAAACTGCAACGACTCACCGGCCGGCATGGTGCGGTTCAACGCGTAGGCCATCGGCAGGGTGCCCACCAGGATCAACATGATCAGGCCCATGCCCTTCTGGCCATCGTTGGAACCATGGGCAAACGACACACCGGTGCAGGTGGCGATCAGCATGCCGCGAATCCACCACGGCGGCGGGGTATCGCCTTTCGGCGCTTTGTACAGCGAGCGATTTTTCACGAAGGCCCGCAGCGCCAGCAACAGCAGGGCAGCGAAGGCGAAGCCGATCAGCGGCGACAGCAGCAGCGCATAACCGATCTTGATCGCCTGGCCCCAGTCCACACCGCTGGTGCCGTCGCGGCCATGCATCAGTGCGTTGGCCACGCCCACGCCGATGATCGAGCCGATCAAGGTGTGGGACGACGACGCCGGCAACCCCAGCCACCAGGTGCCGAGGTTCCACAGGATCGCGGCGATCAACAGCGCGAAGATCATCGCAAAGCCGGCGGAGGAGCCGACCTGCAAAATCAGCTCTACCGGCAGCAGGGCGATGATGCCGAACGCCACCGCGCCGCTGGATAGCAGCACGCCGAGGAAGTTGAAAAAGCCCGACCACACCACCGCGAAATGCGGTGGCAATGAGTTGGTGTAAATCACCGTGGCCACCGCGTTGGCGGTGTCGTGGAAGCCGTTGACGAACTCGAAGCCCAGGGCGATCAACAGCGCCACGCCCAGCAGCAGGAACGGCGTCCAGGTGGTGACCACCGTGCCCAGCTCGTGCATGTCGTGCATCAGGCTGTAGGCGGTGAACAACAGGCCCATGGCGAGTACGGCGAAGAAAATGATCACCGTCACCAGGCCCGGTTTTTTGTCCAGGCGCGGTTTGGGATCGTTGGTGACGGAGGCGGTGGAGGCGGTCAGCGAAGGGGTTGCCATGCCGGAACATCCAGTGTTGAGGGAGGATATCCGTCATGATCGTTGCAGAATGTTACAGAGATGCTGCGGTAAATCAGTGTTTAGGGAATTGAAGTTGCCGCCGGTCTATAAAACACCGCCGATAAAATGTGGGAGCTGGCTTGCCTGCGATAGCGGTGTATCAGTCACCACCGCTATCGCAGGCAAGCCAGCTCCCACACTTGATCGCATTTCAAATTCAATAATCCTTGCGCTTGCGAAACGCCCAGCGTCCGGCAATCAGGGTGAATGTCGCCACCAGCGCCACCAGAATCCAGAAGCCTTCCGGGTCTGTGGAGAGCGGCACGCCACCAACGTTCATGCCAAAAAAACCGGCAATGATGTTGATCGGCAACGCCAGCACCGTGACCACGGTCAGGGTGAACAACGTGCGGTTGCTCTGTTCGTTGAGGTTGGCGGCGATCTCTTCCTGCAGCAGCTTGATCCGCTCACCCAACGCCATCAGGTCGTTGATGATCAGCGCAAACTCCTCGGTGGATTTGCGCAGCTCTTTCACGTCTTCCTTCTGCAGCCACTGGGGCGGACGATTGAGCAGCCGCAGCAACGAGCCGGGCTCCAGCGCCAGCAGCCGTTGCAGGCGCACCAGCACCCGGCGCGCGGCACCCAATTCGGCGCGGTTGGTGGACAGGCGTGACGACAGCAACTGGTCCTCGATCTGGTCGACGCTGAGGCTGGTCTTGCGCACGATCTGTGTCAGCACCTCGCCCTGGTCCCGCAGCAAATGCACCAGCAGTTCCAGCGGCGAGCGAAAGTGTTCACCGGCCTTAACCGACGAGCGCAGCTTGTCCACCGAATGCAGCGGTTGCAGGCGCGCGCTGATCAGCAGCCGACTGCGGGCGCACACCCATAAGGTGGAAATGTCTGAAGACACCATGCTGCTGAAGTTGAAGACCACGTCGTTGACCACCGCCAGCAAGGCTGAGTCCACGTGTTCGATGCGGGTGGAGCGTGAGCCTTCGTGCAAGGCTTCGAAGAATTCTTCCGGCAGGTTCAGGTGCGCCTGCATCCAGCGCTCACAGGCGGCGTGGGCCAGGTTCAAATGCAGCCAGAGAAATTCGTTGGGGTCTCCGGGTTGCTGCAAGGCCGCAAGGGCAGTGGCTGAATCTATCTGTTCGCCCTTTTCACCGGGGCGGAAACGAAAACCGTAGAGCAAGCCAAACAGGTCTGAGTCCTGGTGGCTGTGGTCGATGCTGTGGTTCATGGAGGCTCGCAGGGAAAGTGCCTGTAGGAAATTTCACAGGTTCACTTGAGCGCATCATGGCAACAGGATTTGACGGTTTTGTGACGGTTTGAGGTGGCCGTCAATCGCCTGCGGGCAAACTGAAGCTGAAGACCGTGCCGCCCTGCTCGCTGGAAGACACTTCCAGCCGCCCGCCATGGGCGTCGGCAATCTGTTTGACGATGTACAAACCCAGGCCCAGCCCGGCCTGGGGCAAGGCGCCCGTCGGTCGGGAGTAGGGCTGGAACAGCAGCGGCATGGCTTGCTCACTGATCAGCCCAAGGTTTTTCACCGTTAACTCAAACGTGCCGGCGTTGACCTGCGCACTGACCTCAACCGGCCCTTCGGGACTGCCGTGGCTGATGGCGTTGGCCACCAGGTTGGAGAGCAGTTGCGCCAGCCGCTCGCGGTCGCCTTTCACACCCTTGAGATTGCCGATGCGGGCGTGAATCAGCCGCTTTGGATGGACGTGCTGCACCTCTTCCACCACATGCTGCAAAGTGTCTTCAAGCCCAGTGCATTCACTGATGTTGACCGGGATGCCGCTGCCCATTCGCCCGCGGGCAAAGTCCAGTACGTCCTCCACCAGTTGCGAGGCGCGGCGGCCGCTGGCCAGCATGTGCCGCACCAGGGTGTCGGTGGCCGGGTCCGGGTGTTTGCGCAGCAGGCGTTCGGCGCCGACGTTGATGGCGAACAGCGGGTTGCGCAGGTCGTGGCCGAGCACGGCGATGAATTGTTCGCGCAGTTCGGCGGTTTCCCGCTCCTGCTGCAGGTCGGCTTCGGTCTGCTGGAGGCTTTCTTCGGCTTCGATCTGCAGCGACAGCACCCGGGCAAACGACTCCATGGTCGACTGGATGGTGCTGCTGCGCAGTTGCGCCGGGTTCGGGTCCAGGGCACAGATGGTTCCGAAGAAACGCCCGTCGGTGCGGAACACCGGCACCGAGATGTAGCTTTCAAAGTGGTAGATGCGCGGCGTGTGGTGGTCGCGGTACAGCGGGTCTTCGCTGGCTTTGTCGATCACGATCGAGACGTGGGAGTCGCGTATTTCGTGGCACAGGGTGGTGGTCAGGTCCAGCTCGCCACCCACGGGCAGGCCAAAGTCCAGTTGGTCGCGCACGGCGCAGGCGGTCCAGGAATCGTCGGTGACCCGGGCCACGGCCGCAAAACGCAAGCCGGTCATCTCGCTGACTACCTGGAGAATCGCCGGGACGGCGCTGATTCTGCCAATGGTGGCAATGTCGACGGCTTTTTGCCCCATGGCGAACGGTTCCGGTCCTGATGCTGCTGGCGTTGTGCCTTGGCTGATGGTTGGGATTCTAGCGAGCTTGGCGGCGTAAGGTACAAATTCGTTCACGCTAATTAGACTAATTGCTCTTCTGGGCGACGAGCGCGCATAAAAAAGCCGCGCGGCCCGAAGGCGGCGCGGCGTTTTTGCGGTTCAACTCAAGTGTCTTGCTTGTTTTCCAGGACTTCGCCGGTCTTGGCATCCAGCTTCACGTCCCACTTCACGTTGCTGGTGTCACGCAGTTCGGTCTCGTAGACCAGGCGGCCGGCTTTGTCTTCCAGTTCGGTGTCAACGATGGTGGCGCCTTTGTGCTGGGCCACGGCCTTGGCGTTGAGCTTTTCAAAATCCATCACGGCACCGGACTTGAGCAGGCTCGGAATCTGGTCCGGGCGAACATCGGCCTGGGCCAAACCGGCGGTAAGGGCCAAGGCGGCAGCAGCGAACAGAGCGGTCAGGTTTTTCATGGTGTGATCCTTTGGGGTGAGCTGTTTAAGTGGGATCAGGTTAACCAGCGCAACTTAACTCACCCTTAAGATTGCGCCGTTTGTTCAATCGGCGGCGAGTGCGGGGTTTCATGCTGGCGTCTCACTTACGGGAGGCACAGATGAAACAGTTAATGGCCTGGGTGTATGCGCCCTTGTTCTGGGCGGGGTTTATCGGGTGGGCGCTGTGGCTGGTGCAGAGGGATGCGCTGCAGTGGCTGGGGCTGGTATTTGTTCTGGCGGTGGCGGTGTCGTTTATCGCCGAGTGGTGGTTGCCCTATGAGCCGCAGTGGAATCGCAACCAGGGTGATCGTCGTCGCGACTTGATTCACGCGTTGGTCAATGAGGGCCTCAATGCGGTGGGCTTGTTGATCTTGCCGGTGCTGACCGCGCTGTTGGCCGTCGACGGTGTATGGCCGCGGGCGTGGCCGCTCTGGGCGCAATTGCTGCTGGCGATCTTCATTGCCGATGCGGGCATCACCTTGATGCATTACGCCAGCCACCGAGTCGCAGCCTTGTGGCGCCTGCACGCGGTGCACCACAGCGTGCAACGGCTGTATGGCTTCAATGGCTTGATGAAGCATCCGTTGCACCAGATGCTGGAAGCCACGGCCGGGTTGGCGCCGTTGGTCCTGCTGGGCATTCCCACGGAGGTGGCGCTGCTGCTGGCCCTGGCGATTGCCGTGCAGCTGCTGTTGCAGCATTCCAATGTCGACATGCGCCTGGGGCCGCTGCGCTGGGTGTTCGCCTGGGCGCCGGTGCATCGTTTTCATCACATGAAATATGGCCGGGCTGGGGATGTGAATTTCGGCTTGTTTTTCAATCTGTGGGATTGGCTGTTGGGCACGGCGTTTTACAGCCATGACTATCGAATGGGGCAGGGCGACTTGGGGATTGGCAGCCGGCCGGATTTTCCGCGGGAGTATGTGGCGCAGTTGCGCGATCCGTTCAGGACGGTGCGCTTGAGCAAGGAGCCGCCGGTTCCAGTCCGTCTAGTCGAGGATTCGTACGTGCAGGTTGCGCAACGACGCCCCGGCCGTGACGCCGAATAGTTGCTTCATGGTCCGGGAAAAGTGCGCCGAATCGGCGAACCCGGCGCCATGTGCAGCCTCGGTCAGGGTGCTGCCGCCGAGCGCCAGTCCCAGCGCCACTCGCAAGCGCCGCCACAACACCAGGCGACGCACGGGCAAACCCAGTTGGTTGGCGAACAAACGTTCCAGCTGGCTTAACGAAACGTGCGCCGCCTTTGCCAGGGCTTGGGCCGAGACCTTGCCACTCAGTTGCTGATCCAGCGCCGACAGCGCGCGCTCCACCCTGGCATCTTCCAGTGCGCGTCTCGGCAATTGGCGCAGCGTGCGCTCGAGTGCTTCCAGGGACCGTTCACTGTCGGCCAGGGCGGCCTGCAAAGGGGCGATATCAAAGGCGCCGGGTTCGGCATACACCATCAATACCTCACCGTGGGTGTGGAGGATGGCGTGGGGCATTCTGGACGGGATAAACAGGCGATGGGCCGTGGTGGCACGGCCATCGAGGCTGGCCGTGACCGGCCCGCCCGCGGAGAACATCAGCTGATGGGCATAGTGTGCGTGGGGCGCGGTGCGCCCCGGTATGCTTTGGATCAGCCCGTAGTCAGGCCCCAGCCACAGGCGACCTGACCATTCGGGGCTCACTCAGTAACCGTTGTCCTGCAGCAGGTCGGCCACACTCGAGGATGGCCAGCGCTTGTAGTACTTCAGCAGTTCGGCAGCGCGGTTGGTGAAGATGCCATCGACGCCGGCTTTCATGACCTTGTCGAAGTCCACCGGCTCATCCACGGTGTACACGTGCACCAGCAAGCCCTTGTCGTGGGTCAACTGGTTCATCTCGGGTTTGACCAGGTCGGAGTAGCTCTGGTCGCCCAGGTTGGTCAGTTGTGCCGAAGGGCCGGTACCGATGGCGCCCAGGCTCTTGGCCTCGTCGATCCATTTTTCGAACTCGGCGGCGTCCTTCGGCTCCTGCTTGGCGTAGTAGGCGGCTTTGCTCGGCTCGCCGGACTCGGCGAAGGGCACCTTGGATTTCGGTTCGATGCTGCCTTCACCTACCCACAACAGCAGGATTTTCGGGGTGTTGGGCATCTCTTTTTGCAGTTCTTTCAGGCTGTCTTTCTCAAAGGTTTGCAGCACCACGCGGCCCTTGCCCTGGCCGACGCCGATGTTTTTCTGGGCCTGGTTGGAGCCGGTGGAACTCAACCAGCCTTTATCCAGCAGTTTGTTCTTCAGGTCGGCCTCGATGCCCGGGAATTGCTTCGGCTCCTTGGTTTCGATGTACAGGCCGGGTTTGTGCTGCGGGTTGCCTTCGGCGATCTTGATGATTTCGTCCAGGCTGAGGATTTTCAGGCCGACGAAGCCCGGGCGGGCACGGTCCGGGTAGGCGGCGTTGAACCAGCTGCCGGCGTCCAGGGTTTTAAGCTCGGCCCAGGTGAATTCGTTGGCCGGGCTGTCCTTGCGCTCCGGGAACTTGGTGGCGACGTCGGTGGTGCGTTGCAGGTTGTTGTCATGCAGGGCGAAGAGTACGCCGTCCTTGCTGCGCTGCAGGTCCATTTCCAGGTAGTCGGCACCCAGGTCGCGCGCGACTTTGTAGGCGGCGGCGGTGGATTCCGGTGCATCGAAGGAGGCGCCACGGTGGGCAATCACGGCGGGGTGCGGAATGCCTTCGTTGGTGGCCAATTCGGTAGGGCTGATCGGGCTTGCCGCCTGTGCGTGGCCAAGGCCCAGCATCAGGGCCAGCAGCAGGGCACTCTTGGTAAACGTGACAGGCATATGCGAAGTCCTTTCGTGGAGGTAACTTTGAGAAGGGCTCCTTTTTAACAATTGCTTGCGAATGGCGCTATCACCAAACCGACATTAACGTGTTCACCGGCCATTTTTCTGCACTTTTGTGCGGTGCGATGCAGTACTCTTGCCTTGAATTGCCCCATCAGAGGGCAGATTTTCCTGCCACGCGTGTAAACCATCTTTCCAGTCCAAGTAGGACTTTTCAGTGAGGTTTACCATGCGCATCACCTCCGAGCTTATCTGCCAGGCCGCCGACCAACTCCAGGGTTTTGTCGGCCTGAACCGCAAGACTGGCCAGTACATCGTCCGTTTCAGCGAAGACTCCTTCGGCATGGACGTGGCCGATGACGGCATTATCCCAACCGCCGAGTTTGTCTGGCTGCCGGTCGACGGGCAGGCCATGACCTTGTCCCGCGAGCGGATCCAGTTGTTGCTGGACCAGAACATCGACGATCGCATCAACATCACGGAACCGCTGCGGGTGTACATGCGTCGGGTGGAGATTCCACAGATCAGTGCGGTGCGCAGTCTGGTCAGTTGAGTGCCGCATAGCCCTGCGGCTGGAGCGCTTTTTGTAGCTAGGGAGCTTGCTGTGGCAGGGGGCTTGCTGTGGTGAGGGAGTTTGCTGTGGCAGGGAGCTTGCTGTGGTGAGGGAGCTTGCTGTGGCGAGGGAGCTTGCTCCCGCTGGAGTGCGCAGCGCTCCCAAGATTTTGGGGCCGCTTCGCAGCCCAGCGGGAGCAAGCTCCCTCGCCACAGCAAGCTCCCTCACTACAGCAAGCGCCCTCACCACAGAGCCTCCCTTGTCCACATTAAGTGTTTTACACGGGCTGAGGTTTCAGCGCTCGAACGCGTAAGACCGCTCCACCTTGCACACTCGTGTATGGCACGCCAAGTACCAGGTGGCGCGGCCCTGTTCGCGCACCTCAGTGTGTTCGGCGTGCTGCTTCCAGGCCAGGATCTCCGCTTCGCTGCTCCAGTAGGACACCGTGATGCCCAGCCCGTCGTCCCCGCGCGCCGATTCCACGCCGAGAAAACCGGGTTGTTGCCGGGCCAGTTCCAGCATGCGGTCGGCGGCTCGTCCGTAACCGTTGTCACCTTCAGTGCGCAATGAACTGAACACCACGGCGTAGTACGGCGGTTTGGGTGTCTTGGCGATCATGCGCAGGCCTTCAGCAGCGCAATGGCCAACGGCGGGGTGACGCCTTTAAGCGCCGCACGTTCCGGCTGGAACAGGGTGGCGACAAAAAACGGATGGCCCAGCAACTCCACCGCCCGCAGATCGCCCGCCGAGTCATGGCCGCTGGCAATCAGGTCGGCTTCCAGCAATGCACTTTCGAACGCTGGATTGATGCCATAGCGGCAACGGTAGCCTTCATGGATATCGAGGGTGGCGTAGGCCTCGGCGATGCGGGTATAGGCCATCAAGCGGATGGTGTCGGTCGCTTCCACCAGCGCGCAGGCCAACGGTGTCAGCACTGCACGCGGCGAGTCGGGGGCCAGTTCGCCATGCTCGGCGTCGGCCCAGCCCAGCACGTTGCGGGCATATTCCAGCACCGCGTGTTGAAAACCGCCGCAGGTGCCGAGGAACGGGCGCTTTTGTTCACGGGCATACCGGATGGCCAGCAGCGCGCCGTCAAGGTCTCGGTAGGGGCTGGCGGGGACGCACCAGAAGCCGTCGTAGTGCTGCAGTTGTTCGGTGGATTTGATCGTGTCGGTGGCCAGCCAGTCGAACCGCACCGTCAGGCCCAGCGCCGCGCCGGCCTGTTGCAACGCCAGGGGAATGGCCTGGTGGGCGGTGACCTGTGCATCGTAGTCGCCGATCAGGGCCAGGTGCAGGGTGGTTTTATTCATCGAGGGTATCCGTGGCTTGTTGAGTCCTGGCGCTCACTATAGATTGGCGCTCACGCAATCAATATTGGCGTTAACACACATGTTCAATGCAGCGGTGCACTATCAGATCGACTACCCCGACCTTTCCCTGATCCTCGCCCTGGTGCGCGGCGGCACGCTCGCGCGGGCGGCGGCGTTGCTGCGGGTGGACGTGTCTACGGTGTTTCGCGCGGTGCGGCGGCTGGAGACGGCGCTGGGCCAGACGCTGTTCGAAAAGAGCCGCGCCGGCTACCTGCCCACCACCTTGGCCACCACCCTCGCCGAGCAGGCCGAACGTGCCGAACAGGCGCTGGAGGCAGCACGGGTGGGAGTGGAGCAGGGCGGTGAAGTGATCAGCGGTACGGTGCGCCTGACGTGCACGGACTCGGTATTGCAGTCACTGTTGCTGCCGGCCCTGGCGCAGTTCATGCCGGGCTACCCGGCGTTGACCCTGGAGCTGAGCACGTCCAATGACTTCGCCAACCTCAGCCGCCGCGATGCGGATATCGCCCTGCGCCTGACCAAGGCACCGCCCGAGCATCTGGTAGGACGTTGCCTGGGCACGGTGTCGTATCGGGTGTGCGCCAGTGCCGACTATGCCCGCCAGCATGCGGGGGAGGAACTGGCGGCCCTGAACTGGATCGCGCCGGATGACTTCCTGCCGGATCACCCCACCGTCACCTGGCGGCGCCAGCATTTGCCGGGAGTGATGCCGGCCTATCGCTGCAACAGCATGGTTTCGGTAACCGAGCTGGTGCGCGCGGGACTGGGCGTGGCCGCGTTGCCGGATTACCTGCTGGGCGCGGACCTGCAACCGTTGAGCCCGCCGCTGGTGGGGCACGACACCGCCCTGTGGCTGCTGACGCGCCCCGATTGCCGGGCCTTGCGCTCGGTGGTGACGTTATTTGATCAGTTGGGCCAGCATGTGCGTTTGCCGGTGAGATAACTGTGGGAGCCAGCTCCCACACGGGATGCGTGGGAGGGTCAGGTCTTGCGCACGAATTGGTCGTGCATTTCGCTGGTCAGCCCTTCGATGCGTTCGGTCAGTTGTTTGGTCATCTCGGTGAGCTTGGTGTTCTGCTCCAACAGTTCCAGCAGTTGCTTGGTGGTCTGCGCGGCCTGGGCCTGGCGTTCGGTGTTGGCCACGGCCAGGGCTTCGCGGTGCTGGGCGTCGGCGTCGGATTGGGCCTTGTCCCGTGCGGCCTGGCGGGTCTGGGCGAGCAAAATCAAGGGGGCGGCATAGGCCGATTGCAGGCTGAACGCCAGGTTCAAGAGGATGAACGGGTAGACGTCAAAGTGCGTGATGCCGGTCATGTTGAGCACGACCCACAGAATCACGATTGCCGTTTGCGCCCCCAGGAACGTCGGGGTGCCAAAGAAGCGCGCGAAGGCTTCGGCTTTCAACGCAAAGGTGTCGTTGCCAAAGGTCGGCGCGAGATGGGCGTGTTTACGATGAAAGCGCAGGTGGTCAACGTTGGCTTCAGGTTTATCCGGGGTCATGGCGGGCTCGAATCCGTGGCGTAAGACAAGCCACCACTATAGACCGAGCCCTCGGCCTGGCACATGAAGAAGCCTGTCGCTTACCTGTTGCCCCGTTCATTGGCAAACGCACTCACAGCCTGCACCGCCTCGCTGGCGCCTTCGCGAATCTGCAGGATCACCGTACCCGCCTGGTTGGCCAGCTCCACGCCCTGGGCGGCGCGGTCGCGGGTACCGTCCATGCTGTCGATGGCCTGGCGGGTTTCGGTCTGGATCATCTCGATCATCGACGAAATCTCGGCCGTTGAACCGCTGGTGCGCGCCGCCAATTGCCGCACTTCATCGGCCACCACCGCAAAGCCACGCCCTTGTTCGCCGGCGCGTGCGGCTTCGATGGCAGCGTTCAATGCCAGCAGGTTGGTCTGGTCGGCAATCCCGCGAATGGTGTTGACGATGGCGGTGATCTGCTGCGAACGCTCGCCCAGCTTGGCGATCAGCGCGGAAGAACCGTCGATATTGGCGGCAATCTCACGCATGCCGGTGGCGGTCTGCTGGATCACCTCGGCGCCTTTTTCGGCGATGTCCCGGGTTTGCAGCGAGATGTGATAAGCCTGGGTGGCGCTTTGCGCGTCGGCCGCGTGTTTCTCCACCATGGCCGTGACGTCGGAGGCGTATTTCACCACCTTGCACAGGCGCCCGCTGGCGTCGTACACCGGGTTGTAGTTGGCTTCCAGCCACACCACCTGGCCGTTTTTGTCGATGCGTTCGAATTGGCCGTTGAACAGCTCACCCTGGTTCAGCCGTCGCCAGAAATCGCTGTAGGCGCTGCTGTTGGCCAGCTCCGGTGTGCAGAACATGCGGTGATGCTTGCCCTGCACCTGCGCCAGGTTGTAGCCCATGCGCTGCAGGAAATTCTGGTTGGCGCTGATGATGGTGCCGTCGAGGTTGAACTCGATCACCGCCATGGCGCGGTCGATGGCCTGCAACTTGGCGTTGGCTTCACTCTCGGCCTGCATTTTCGGGGTGACGTCCATGGCGTACTTCACCACTTTCACCACGCTGCCGGACTCGTCGCGCACCGGGTTGTAGCTGGCCTCCAGCCAGATCGGCTGGCCGCCGCTGGTCACGCGCTCAAAGGTGCCGGACTGGAATTGGCCGTTGCGCAATTGCGTCCACAGTTGGCCGTACTCGGCGCTGCGGGCAAAGGCCGGGGTGCAGAACAGGCGGTGGGACTGGCCCACGACTTGGTCGGCGGTGTAGCCCATGGCCTTGAGGAAATTCTCGTTGGCCCGCAGGACTGTGCCTTGCAGATCAAATTCAATCACCGCCATGGAGCGGTCGATGGCGTCGAGAAGGCTGGCTTGCTGGGCAAGGGTGGCTTGCAGGGTACTGATGGTTTTTTTATGGGCGTTGAATAGCATGGTCGTGTGCTCGGGGGAAGCAAGCGTCAGGGGTATCCATGGGGGCGCCTGCCACCGTAAGGCCTGGCCATACGGCAAACGTGCTCATTGCCAGCTTCCTTGTGCTGGCAGCGGGGTGGAACAGCGGGTTCTGAGTCGTATGGCCGGCAAGAAGTTCTATGCCAGTCGACCAATGGCGGCATTATGCTATCGGTCGGCGACGGGCGCGTTTAATTCAGACGAGATGCAGAGGGCGGGATTCAGGCGGAATGGGCGACCACGTAGTCGCTGATATTGACTCGGTTACGGCCGGTGTCCTTGGCCGCGTACAGCGCGCGGTCCGCTGCGTTGAGCCACATGGCCGCGTCGGTGAAGGTGCTCTGGAAAGACGCCAGGCCAATGCTCAGGCTGACCCGCAGTTCGGGGATTTCCGGGTTGCGGTAATTGCTGAACACCTCGCGCATGCGTTCCATGACTTGCGCGGCCTGTTCCATGGGCATGTCAGGAAGAATCACACAGAACTCGTCGCCGCCGTATCGCCCGGCCAGGTCGTTTGCCCGCAGGTTGCGTCGAAGTTCCAGGCTTAGTTGGCGCAGAACCTGGTCACCGATGATGTGCCCATAGCTGTCGTTGATCTGCTTGAAATGGTCGATGTCGATCAGTGCGATGGTGGCGTTCCCATGTTGTTGCTGGCACTTGTGAAACTTCAGGTGCAGCAGGTCTTTCCACGAACCATGGTTGAGCAGGCCGGTGAGGCTGTCGGTGCGGCTCAGGGCGCTCAGGGCGCGTTTGTGTTCCGACAATTTGATCGCCAGGCGGTAGCAGACCATGCCCAGTGCCATGGGATACAGGGTCAGCATCGGCAGGCAGGCGTAGACCTGGACCAGGCTGACGTCGGGATTGAAGTGGATGCCAAACAGCAGCCAGGACACGCCGATACCTGCCAGTTGCGCCACGATGCCGTGGAGGAACAGGCGTTTGCCGCCGGCGGCGACGTTGTTCATGGTCATCATCGACAGGATGGTCACGGCCGTCAGCGGCGTGAACTGTGTAGTCGCCGCCCAGAACCCGCCGAGCAGCGAGTCGTAGAGCAGGTTTCGCCGTTCCGCCTTGTAGGGGAAATCGGAGCGGGTCGAAAGTTGATAGGCCAGGTGCGCCCAGCCAAAACCATTGAACAGCAGCAACGCCCAGACCCAGCCTGGCATTTGCAGTGGGTAGAGCGCGGCGATGACGCTGATGCAGCCGATGCCCAGGCCGATGATCCTTGGCCTGTAGATACGTCTGGCAAATGACAGCCCTTTGCCTCGTTGGTTTTCCATAGATTCCTGGGTCGATTCTTTTTTTGCAGGTACGACGGCACACGTGATCGGGAAAACCACTGGTCGGATAATACGTGTGAATATTGTCAGTTATTCGCGTGGGAATAATCAGTGTCCTTCCAGGCCATTTGCAAAGGACACGCGGCGAATCAGATAAAAACGACCTTGGATGTCGTTCCTGCAACAGGTCAGTGCTGCGGCACGACCTCATAGCCTGCGAGGAACAGGTCGATGGCCGACTCGATGACGTTCGCTTGGGCGTCGGCGTCCAGGGTCGGCTGGCCGAGGGTGATCTGTGGCCAGAAGGCAAAGGCCTTGAGCAGGCTTTGCACCTGGTGGGCGGCGAAGCATGGGTCGGTGCAGCTCAGCCGGCCGTCTTCCTGGGCGGCGCGTACCCATTGGGTGAAGCCTTCTTCACGCTTGCTCAGGCGGTTGACCATGTCCTGGGCACGTTCCGGCGAGTGGATGGTGGCGGCAATCGCGACCCGGGCCAGGTCGAGGAAGTTGGCGTCCGACATCATCGTCATCTTGGCCTGCAGCAACCCGCGCAGTTGCTCTCGCAGCGGGCGGTCGCTGGCGTAGCTGACGTCCAGTTGCGCAACACTGCTGGCCCACAGTTGATGCAGGATCTCGGCGAACAGCTCTTCCTTGCTCGGGAAGTGGTTGTACACCGTGCGCTTGGAAACACCCGCCGTGGCGGCAATCTTGTCCATGCTGGTGACCTCGAACCCGTTGTCACGAAACTCGGCAATGGCGGCTGCCACGATGGCTTCGCGTTTACGGTCGGTGAGGCGCAGGGGTACAGTCATGGTGGGAGTTCGGCTCTGAAGGGAAACTTACACTCGGTAGTTTACTTGCTCCCGGTTTTGTTGCAATCTAGAAACTACACTGTGCAGTGTAATTTTTAGAGCAGTCTGCAGGAGTTCCTCGGTAATGGCCACGATCTCAACCCGTCTCGACAGTTCTTCTACAGCGCCCAAGTCTTCCGAACAGCATCAAGGTCACTTCACCAATCAGAAGCCCATCCAGCATGGCGGCTTGGGCAAGACCCTGGGCATCATGTGGAAGATGCTCTTCCAGAAGCCCCGCAGCACGCGCCCGGTGGGTGAGATCCCGGTGCAGCCGCTGACTCGCGAGCAACTGTTTGCCGCCCCGGACCATAGCGTTTTCCGCCTCGGCCATTCCACCGTGCTGCTGAAAATGCGCGGCAAGTTCTGGCTGACCGACCCGGTGTTCGCCGAGCGTGCTTCGCCGTTCAGTTGGGCGGGCCCCAAGCGTTTCCATCAGCCGCCGATCAGCCTTGAGGACCTGCCGCCGATCGAGGCGGTGATTCTTTCCCACAACCACTACGACCATCTGGACCACAAGGCGGTGGTGCAACTGGCGGACAAGACCCGCTATTTCCTCGCGCCGCTGGGTGTGGGCGATACGCTGGTCAAGTGGGGCGTGGATGCCAGCAAGGTGCGGCAGCTGGATTGGTGGCAGGGCACTGAAGTGGACGGGATTCGTTTTGTGTCCACGCCGGCCCAGCACTTTTCCGGGCGCGGCCTGTTCGATGGCAACCAGACGCTGTGGTGTTCGTGGGTGATGATCGACGGCTCACGGCGAATTTTCTTCAGCGGTGATACCGGCTATTTCGAGGGCTTCAAGCGTATCGGCGAGCAGTACGGCCCGTTTGACCTGACCCTGATGGAGACGGGTGCCTACAACGTCGACTGGCCCCACGTGCACATGCAACCGGAAGAAACCCTGCAGGCGCACATCGACTTGAAGGGCCGCTGGCTGCTGCCGATCCATAACGGCACGTTCGACCTGGCGTTTCATGCATGGCACGAACCCTTCGACCGCATCATGGCGCTGGCATGGGAGCGTAACGTGTCGATCACCACACCGGCGATGGGGCAGGCGTTCATGCTCAACCAGCCGGAGCGCGGGCAGGCCTGGTGGCTGGAAGTCGAGCATCAGGGCAGTGAAGCGCACGTCAGCGGATAATCACCGTCTGATCGCGCGCTCAGGGATTTTGAACGAGCCATAACCAGCCATTTCCGACAGACATCCACCTCGCTGAAGGGATGCAATCACGCCTCGAAACTTTATTCCGGGGCGTGGGAGTGTATGGACGATAAGAGTAGGAAGGTCACGGGGCCGGGCGTGCGCTGCCTGTTCAAGCCTTCAGGATCGGGGGACAGTTGTACTCCCCAGCCTTGCGCCCCCGCTGCCAGCCAGGGCGTCGTGTTTGGCAGTCATGCGGCCGGTACGATCGTCAATTCGGCCACTCACCAGGGCGGCCTGGAGTTCGGCTCCACGGGCGGTTACGGCCCCAGGCTCGACCTCCCTGGCCCCATGATGCACAGCGTGCGCGATCCCGCGTTATCACTGATTGCCCTCAGCGGTGTCGACCCCGAGGGGCGGGTGATGGTGGAGATTCCACCCGTCGCTGATCCGGGTCATCTGATCAACACACCGCCCCTGGCTGGCAGCCGTATTGGTTTTGCCAGCGAGTACGTTACCGGTGATGTGCGCAAACCCGCCAAACACAGCCCGCACTTTGCCCGGGTACTGGACGTACTGCGTGCAGCCGGTGCGCAATTGGTGCCTGTGACGGCGCAGGTGACCGATGACACACGTCACTTCACCCTGGACCCCGGGAATGAGATTAACGACCGGGTCACGGAAAACCGCCTGGATGGGGTGGTGGCGGATGCGCAAGGTGTTGCTTTCCACAAAGCAGCGACTGCCGATAACCCACGCTTCAGCGTGCCCGCGGGCACCGACGTCGACGGGGTGTCGAGGGTCGTCTGGTTCTATGGTGCGCACTGGTCCAGAGATCGTCTGGCGGCGTTGGTGCGAGGTTGTCAGCAGGTTCTAGGGCGGCTTTAAGGGCCTACGCCATGGGGAGAGTGATCGTACGCCGCGGTAAGAGTTGCCCCCGAGTCATCGAGTATTTCGCTTCTTAGACTGAGGCAGGGATATCGAACGGTATTCCCAACATTCAGGCAGGCGGGGAGTATTTATGATCGGACCAGGTTTGGGCGCGGGATGGGCAGCGGGGCTTTTCGATGCAGTGGTGAACCCGCCACAGGCCTACAGGAGTGCCGACGATTTGGCGGCGGCCATGACCCGGCCCAATGGGGCCAGTTCCGATTCGGTGGTGAGGGATTCGCTGAAGCTGATCGCCAACATGGACAAGGGCTTGCAGGGCGGCAATGCGTTCATTGAAATCAATCCTGACGCTCGTTTGAAAGCCCGTGCGCTGGATCTGGAACGGGCCGAAGGCAAAGTGCGCGGGCCTTTGCATGGCGTTCCGATAGCGCTCAAGGATGTGTTCGAAACCGGCGACAAGATGCAGACCAGCGGTGGCTCCATGGCGCTGGTGGGCAGGCCCGCTTCAAGGAACGCCAAGGTGGTGGACAACCTGCTGAAGGCTGGCGTTGTGATTATTGGAAAAACCAACATGAGCGAATTGTCCAATTTTCGCTCTGAGGCGCCGGTTGATGGCTGGAGCTCCAGGGGCGGCTTGACCCTCAACCCGCATCGGCTGGATGGCCAGGCGGCGGGCTCGAGTACGGGCTCTGCGGTAGCCGTTGCTCAAGGGATTGTGCCCTTGGCATTGGGGGTCGAAACCAATGGTTCAATCATTACGCCGGCGGCTTACAACGGTGTTATTGGTTTCAAACCGACCGAAGGATTAGTGAGTACCGAAGGGGTGATGACCAGTTCCCGCCAGGACACGGTGGGCACCTTCACCCGTAACGTGCGTGATGCGGCGCAAGCACTGGATGCGATGACGGATACCAACCGCTACACCCAGGGAATCAAGCCTGACGCCTTGGTGGGCAAGCGCATCGGCTATACGCCGTTGCCTGAGTTATCAGCAGAAGATGCCAACGACCCGGCGAAAATAGCCGACAGGCAGCACTTCGAGGATGCCATTACGTTGCTGCGGGGCAAGGGCGCGACATTGGTACCCGTGGGTCAACTGGGTGAGGGCGTCCCGTACGAAACCCATGAACAATATAACGACGCGTTGTTATCGGACGTTAAACACCAGCTTGAAGCCTACCTGGCCGGACGGGCAGGCTTGCCGGTGAAGTCGCTGGCTGAGCTGATTGAATTCAACGAGCGCAACAGCGGTCCGGGTGTGCCGGATCAACAGATGCTCACCATGATCAACGGGATGGATATCAGTGATCAGGCGCGCAATGAGTTATGGACTGCCATCGGCCCGATTTTCAAAAGCACCATCGATAAGCCGCTGGCCGAGCATAAGCTTGACGCAATAGTGTCCAATTTTCACTCGTACAGTTACTACTACTCGGCAGTGGCCGGTTATCCCGGTATCTCGATGCCATCGGGAATGGACGATGAAGGGATGCCAACGGCCGTTCACTTTTATGGGGCAAATTTGAGCGAAGCCACGTTGCTGTCGGTAGCCTACGGGTATGAGCAGGCCTCCGATGCAATCAGGAAGCCTGCGTTTACACCCGGCCTGCGCTAGTCCGGATTACTTCAACCCATAACGAGCGGCGGGTTCACGGTGCGACAGGTTCGGGCCCAGGGCCAGCCGTGCGCTTTCGTAGGTGTCCCAATCGGCGCTGTCCGGCAGGGACGGAATCGTCACGGCTTCGCCCTGGGCGAGGCCTGCCAGCGCGGCGTCCACCAGGTTTTCGGTGGTCATCACCATGGCTTCCGGCAGGTTGTTCACAGGCAGGCCGGCGATGTCCCAGAACTCCGTGGCGGTAGCGCCTGGCAGCACCACCTGGACCACTACGCCCTTGTCACTCAGCTCATGCTGCAGCGATTCGCTGAACGCCTGCACGAACGCTTTGGTACCGCCATACACGCCGTTCAGCACTTTGGGAGCGAGAGCGACAATCGAGCCGATATTGATAATCGTGCCACGGCCCTGGGCGACAAAGTTGGTTGCCGCGGCTTTGGCCAGGCGGGTCAGCGCCAGTACGTTCAGCAGAATCATCGCGTCCATTTTGTCGGCATCCGACTCCAGCAGCGAAGCCGTGGCGCCCACACCGGCGTTATTCACCAGCAGGCTGATACGGCTGTCTTCGTGCGCGATCCGGGCGATTCGCGCCAAGTCGGCTGGCAGATTGAGATCGGCCGCTATCACCTGCACGTCACGCTGGGTATTGGCTTTCAAGCGTGTTGCCAACTGCTCCAGACGTTGCTGGTTGCGGGCCACCAGAATCAGATCGTAGCCGGCACGGGCCAGGCGGTCGGCATACACCGCACCAATTCCTGACGAGGCACCGGTAATCAGGGCATAACCTTTGTGTTGCGACATGGCAGTTGCTCCAAATGGGCCGGGGAGGGGATCGGCCTTGTTGGAACCAAGATTATGGGTGTAATGTGATGGCTGCAATGTCATATATCCCTCCTTTAGAGACATGAGGTTTGGCCATGGTGTCCGTCGGTATTCTGCTTTTTCCCGGTTTCCAGGTGCTCAGCCTGTCCACCAGCAGCGTGTTCGAATTTGCCAACTTCGTGGTGGGGCGACCGTTCTACCGCGTGGACTTGTTGTCGGAGCATGGCGGGCCGATAAAAAGCTCCATGGGCTTTGCCATTGATAGCCTGGCGTTCGGGCAGCAGGTCTACGACACGATCCTGGTGCTGGGGGACAACGAACTACTTGAGCCCACTCCTGGCATGGTGGAGTACCTGCAAGCATCATTGACGGCGTCGCGCCGGGTTACATCGGCCTGCACCGGTTCGTTCCACCTGGCAGCGGCCGGCCTGCTGGAAGGGCGCAAGGCAACCACCCACTGGTACCACGCCATGACGTTTCGCCAGCGCTACCCCAATGTGAAGCTGGAGGAAGACCGGATCTTCACCGTCGATGGCCCGCTCTGGACCTCTGCCGGGATGACCGCCTGCATCGACCTGGCCCTGGCCCTGGTCGAGCACGATTTGGGCGTGGAAGTGGCCCGCGACGTGGCGAAAAAACTGGTGGTTTACCATCGCCGTGCCGGTGGCCAGTCACAGTTCTCGGCGTTGCTGGAACTGGACCCAAAGTCTGACCGCGTACAAACCGCCCTGGCGTGGGCCAAAGGGCACTTGCACGAGGACCTCTCGGTAGAACAACTGGCGCAAGCGGCACACCTCAGCCCGCGTCAGTTCAGCCGACTGTTCCGCGCCGAAACCGGGCAATCGCCGGCCAAGGCGGTAGAACACCTGCGCATTGAAGCCGCCCGGTTGATGCTCGAATCCGGCAGCCACTCCATCGACGTTGTCGCCCGGGAGACGGGCTTCGGTGACCCGGAGCGCATGCGTCGAGCCTTCCTGCGAGCGTTTGGCCAACCGCCACAAATGATCCGTCGGGCGCTGCAGTTGCAGGCGTGAGTTGATGGCCTTGCGCGCTATGCACCATTGGGCTGAGGTGTTGTTGGGTCAATGGACGCCGCTGTTGAATCCAGAAACCTTGAGATGATCCCTTTGGCGGCCGGTTGTGCCGGAGTGCTGGCGCGGCCCCGCACATTCATCCCCCAACCCGGCGCAAAGCCCGGGAAAAACACCAACCCTTCAGCCTCCAGGCGAAACGCCACACTCAGGCGGACAGCATCGTCCACGTCGCCATGGCTTTCAAAACGTTGAAGGGCGTCCACTTCCACATCCGCTTCCCGGGCCAGGTCTTCCCGGCTCCAGCCCAGCATCAGGCGGGCCTGGACGCTGTGCCGTGGGGTGAATTGATGAAGGACGATCTGCTGTTCTACAGTGCTGCTCATTGCCAGAGAGGACATGGACTTTCTCCAGGTTCGACGGGGGAGGGCAAACTATACTGTGTTTTTGTACAGTTGTTTTGACCGCTCATCAACTGGATTTTCCGATAGCGCCGCCGCCGCTCTATTTCGCCCCTTCCAGGTAGGTGCTCGGTGACTGCCCAAGCACCCGGCGGAACATGCTGGAAAATGCCGCCGGGTTTTCATAGCCCAGGTCCAGGGCGATCCGGGTGACGCTTTCACCGCTGGCCAACCGCGCCAAGGCCTGCACAACACAGGCTCGCTGGCGCCACTGCACGAAGCTCAGGCCGGTTTGTTGGCGGAAATGCCGGCTGAAGGTGCGCAGGCTCAGGTGCGATTGTTGCGCCCATTGAACCGGTGACTGGTGCACGTCCGGCCGCTGCAGAAACGTCAGGCACAGCTCAAGCAGCCGTGGTTCCTCCGGCAGCGGGATATGCAGGGGCAAGTGCGTGGCGCGTGCCAGTTCATGCAACAGCAGGCTGACCAGCGCACCGTCGCGCCCGGCCTCGTCGTATTCCAGCGGCAGCTCCACCGCCTCCATCAGCAGCTGGCGCATCAGGGGGGAAACGTTGATGACGTGGCAGTCGGTGCCCAAGTCGGTGACGGCGTGCGGTTCGATATACAGGCTGCGCGTCGACACGCCGAGCATCAGCACTTCATGGGGCACTTGGGCGGGAATCCACACCGCGCGCTGGGGCGGCACAACCCAGTTGCCTTGCTGGGTGCTGACTTGCATCACCCCGGTGGCGCCATACAACAACTGGCCGCGCCGATGGCTGTGGCGCTTGAGCAGATAGCCGTGGGGATAGTCGGTGCCGATTGCCACGACCGTTCGCGGGGTCAGGTCGAGCTGAGCGATGGAAACGTTGCGCATGGAGCTGATTCCGAAAGTGGCAATATCTCGCACATTATTGGCCGACATGCGCAAGCGGGCCAAGCCTTGAGTCTCTATCGTCGACAGCTCTCCCTGATACTGAAGGCGATTCTCGATGTTCTATCTATTACTGGCACTGTTCGGCTGCATGACCGGCGTAACCGCTGTGCTGTTCGGCTTCGGTGGCGGGTTCGTGGTGGTGCCGTTGCTGTACGGCATGCTCAAGCTCAGCCACGACGCGGGCGTGAGTGGATCAGCGATGCATATCGCGGTCGCCACCTCGACCTGCGTGATGATCGTCAACGCGCTGCTTGCCACCGGAAAACACCAGCGCAAAGGTAATCTGATTCGCCATTACCTGTGGCCGTTGGGCGGGTACATCGGGGTCGGCGCCGTGCTGGGCGCAGGGGCTGCAATGTTCGCCAGCGGTGATTTCATGCGGTACGCCTTTATCGCCTACCTGGCCATTACCATTGTCGATTGCCTGTTGCGCAGGGGCTTTCTCAGCCAGGACGACAGGCTCCAGCCACGACGCCTGAGCGGCGCGGAAGTGACGGGCGGCGGCATCGCGATTGGCCTGATCGCGACCTTCCTGGGGGTGGGCGGCAGCGTGATGACCGTGCCGCTGTTACGCCGTTGTGGCTTGAGCATGTCCCAGTCCACGTCCATGGCCAACCCGCTGAGCGTACCGGTGGCGCTGGCCGGTACGTTTACCTACATGCTCATGGCAGGATTCGCCAAGGTGGAATTGGGCGCGTGGTTTGTCGGCTATGTCGACTTGCTGGCGTTTGCCATCCTCACCCTGGGTTCGCTGCTGGGCATTCGCCTGGCCACACCGTGGATCGGCCGCATCCCGGATGCACTGCATGCGCGGGTGTATATCGGGTTGTTGGGCGTGGTGATGGTGAGCATGCTGGTCTGACGCAAGTGGATTTTGCGTTCTTTTAGCCGCAGGCTAGGGTTACTTCTCTATTCAAAAGAAAGTGACCGGGGGAATGTCATGTCCATTTCCGAAAGCGATTGGCAGAAGTTCAAAGTCCTCAGGGCATTGGCGCTTGAACGCTTTTACCTAGGCGTACTGGCTGATGCAAAGACCATCAGCGAGCGCGAAACGCTTTCTGCCGAGGCTCGGTACAGGACGCTGTATAGCCTCACCAGGGATCGCGATAACGATGTCGTCCGAATGTTTGATCTCTACAGTCGTTCGAAAGCCCGCGAGAGCCTTGCGCAAATGATCAGGCATGATTTGTTGAGTGATTCAGAGTTGTCGGTATTAAGCGAAGAGACATTGAGCGCTATCGGCTACGCGGTCAGGCAGCGTTACGAAATCGAGTGGGTTGCTGCACACGTACAAGGCGACTGAGTCTTGTCTTAGACTTCAGTCAGAATGTTCAGGAAATATCTTGATGCTTAGTTTTAATTGTACGCAGGCGGCTGGTAATTTTTTTAGCCGGGTTCACAAAGGCAAAAAAATTACCCCGGTTCAAAAACCGCCGACACAAGAGCGCCAGGGCGATGACCTGTACGCCGACCCTCATCAGTGGCTGGTCCATGCCGCGACGGTGCAACGTAAACATGTGCTGTTGGCGATACATCTGAAAACCCGCTATTGCATGCTGTTTTTTGATATGAAAAAAGCCGACGCCGATGGCTTCGTGCGCACCTTTATTAATCGGTGGATGAGTGGTGTTTTGGATCTCGCCTTAAAGTCTGATGTTTTGGATTTGGTTGATCCGTCTGTGCCTGAACAGCAATTCGTCAGTTTGGTCGAGTCGTACTCTCTACAGCAGCGGGGTGATCGGAGTGCGCAGACTCAAATCAACGAAATATTGCGGAGTTTTGAGATGGACGCAGAAGGCGTGGATCTTGTTGCAATGCCTTGGAGCGCTCTGCATTACGACGCTCGAATCAACCATACGCCTCGAAGCTTGAAAGATGTGAAGGGGCTTCATTTACCGGATGAGGAAATGCTGATTCACTGGTTGGTCACGGTAGGCGGCTTGGACCCTGCGGGCGCCGCACTTGCACGTGAAAAGTACCGTTTATTCAGCCGAAGGGCCTGACCTGGAATCGCATTACCGTTCTCCCAACCCCGGCGCCTCGCGAATAATCAGGTGATCCAGGTTCTCGATATTGGCACTGAACACCCCGAACGTCTGCTCGGGGTTTTTCTTGCTTGGCACCTGTTTCAGCTCCGGTGTCACCCCGTAGAAGAAGCAATACAGCGCTCGATCACTGTCCACCGCGGCCTTGATCTGCTCCAGGAACGCCTTGCGCTTGCGGTAGTTCTCGATCAGTTTTTTGCTCAGGTAAACGTTGATGGAATAGGGCTTTTTGTCGAGCCAGGCTTTCTTTTCGAAGTCGATGCGAAAGCTGCTGGTGTAGTCCTTGATCTCCTTGATCTTGCCCCAGTAGATCAGGCCTTTGTTGTCCTGCAGGTATTCGATCTTCTTGAAAAACGTCCAGTAGGTCGCGGTGTGCTCGCCGATCTTCAAGGGCATGCTTTTGAGCTTGTCCTTGTCGCCGATATTGGACACGTAGCATTCCACCGGGTGGGCAAAGACGCTGGTCTTGTCCGGGGTGGTGTCGCTTGAGCTGTGAGACAAGGCGTTGCGGGTTGTCGGCGTTTTCGGCGGCTCTTGTGCGGTGCCACCCTCAGCACCGATGACCGGCGTTTTGCGTTCGTACTGGCGCCGCGTCAGGACAAATTCCGACGGAAAGTTTTCCTCCGGCCCATCCTCAGATTCGCCTTTTCCGGCAGGGCGACTGGCGTAACGGCAACCCTCGATATGCCGGGTGCTGGGGATGTTCTTGAAGTGGGGCGTACGCAGGTAATTGACGTTTTTTGCATTGAACGTGCCCAACACATTGCCCGCCGCAAACGCCGCCCGGCATTCGTCGTTGGGGCACAGGAAACTGTCCTTGTCGGAATCGAAGGCGGCGGTTTCGTCGAAATTCAGGTCGCGCACGTCATAGATCGACAGCTTGTCGTCGAGACTCAGGCTGTAGGCCGTGTCGAATTTCATGGGGCTCGGGTCCGTGAGAGATTTCGCTATTAATAGCGGGATATCGAGCAAATATCAGTAGAAATTACGCACGGACCACCACACGCCGGCCACTCAGGAAACACAAGGTGCCACCCACTGCCGTCAACCCGCTCAGTACATAGAACATCGAGGCGGGGGATGCATTGATCAGCAGGTAGCCGCAGATTACCGGGCTCAAGGCGCCGCCAAATGCCGCCAGGTTTTGTGCGCCGTAATAACTGCCGCGCAGGGCGTCCGGGGCGATGGTGTCGATAAACAGGAACTCGGACGGGTAGATGATCATCTCCCCGAGGGTGAACACAAACATCGCGACACACCACGACACCAGGCCGTCCGCCATGCTGAAGCCGATCAACCCGGCAATAAACAGTGAGGTGCCGAGCACGATCCAGTAGCGCAGTTGTTCACGCTTGAGGAAGCGGCCGATCTGGTACTGCATCAGGATCACCGTGATAGCGTTGCACGCCAGCACCGCAGAGAGGATTTTCAGCGCGTTCTCCGGCTTGTAGGCCACCAGCAGAAACTGCGACAGATACAGGGTGTAGCGCCCGTGGACAATGGTGCTCAACAGGCTGCCGCTGGTGAACAGGATCAAGGTGCGATCGCTGCGCAGGGTCCTCAGGGTGCTGAGAAAACTTAAGGGTTTGTTGCTGTCGTCGCGCTGGGTCGGTGGGATGCCGATCATCAGGAACAGGCTGCCAAAGGCAATCGCGCTGGCGATCAGGAACGGTGCCAGGGGCATCTGCCCGGCAATCACCACGCCGAGCATCGGGCCGGTGGCGTAGCCGACATTGGTCAGGGTGTAGCGCAGGGAAAACACCTTGGCCCGCTGGCCCACCGGCAGGTTCTCGCTGATGATCGCCTTGGAGCCGATCAGGAACAGCGCCGAAGCGGCTTCGGTGATCACCAGGGTCAGGGTGGTCAGGTACAGGTTGCTGGCTAAGGTCAGCAACAGAAAACCGATGGAACTGGAAAGCATCGCCAGGATCAGCAGCTTGCGTTTTTCCAGGCGGTCGATGATGTAGCCACCATAGAGGCCCAGCAGGGTGGCGATGAACACGGCGATGCCCATCAGCAAGCCGATGTCTTGCTGGTTGAGGCCCAGGCGGGTGCTCAGCAACAGGGCGAGCAATGGGCTGGTCATGGCGCGGCTGACGACGATGGTCACCGAGCAGATCATCAGGCGGCGGATTACCAGGGAGTACGTGGCCACGGTGGGGCGGATGTCCTTATTCTTTTTTCAAGGCGATGAAGATCCAGTGTGGGAGCGGGCTTGCTCGCGAATGCGGTGTGTCAGTGCCAACTGTACTGGCTGATCCACCGCATTCGCGAGCAAGCCCGCTCCCACATTTAGATCGAGTTACTGGCCGGCATTGATGCTGATTTTTTCCACCGCACCTTGCTCCAGATCCCACTTCTGCAGAATCTTGCCGTAGGTCCCATCATCAATCATGCCCTGCAACGCCTCACTGATGGCCGTGACCAACTCGGTATTGCTCTTCTCAATCCCAAGCCCGGTGAACTGCTTGGAAATCGCCAGGCCCACTGGCTTGTACTTACCCTTGTCCAGCGACATCAGGTAAGGAATGGTTTCACTGCCTTGCATCGCCGCATCCAGACGGTTCTGCTGCAACTGTGCCCGCGCATCCGCCGAACCCTCAGTGCCAATCACTACGATGGCTGGCTTACCGGCCTTCTCGCAGTTTTCCTTGCTCCATGCGGCAATTTCCGACGGCCAGGTCGTACGTCGGCTGGTGCCGACTTTTTTACCGCACAGGTCAGTCAATTCCTTGAGGTCTTCACGCTTGGCCAGGGTGTACAACTGCGGGCCGCTGGTGAAGTAGTCGATAAAGGTCACCGCCTTCTGACGCTCGGCAGTGTCGGTCATGCCCGACAGCACAATGTCCACGCGCTTGGTGGTCAGGCCGCTGAGCATTTGTTCGAAGCCGGTTTCCTGCCACTTGATCTTCACCCCCAAACGCTCGGCCAGGGCGTTGCCCAGGTCAAAGTCCAGGCCGGTGAGCTTGTTGGTGGCGGTGTCCTTGAAATCCATCGGCGGGTAGTTCGGCACGATGGCCGCGCTGATCTCACCCTTGTCCTTGATCGCTGCCGGCAATGCCGCCAAAACCGAAGTGGAGGCCATCAGGCCTACGAGCAAACTTGGAAGAAACAGATTTTTCATGGGGGCGTTCTCGTTAGTTTTTTAGTTAAGTGCGAACGGCAGAAATAAAGCTTTGGGTACGCGGGTTTTGTGGGCTTATTAGAATTTCTTCCGGGCTGCCGGCTTCCACAATCTGGCCGGCATCCATAAACACCATGCGGTTGGACACTTCGCGGGCGAAGCCCAACTCATGGGTGACCACAATCATGGTCATGCCGGTGGTGGCCAAATCGCGCATCACCGACAGCACTTCTCCTACCAGCTCCGGGTCGAGGGCTGACGTGGGTTCGTCAAACAACATCAGCTTGGGGCGCATCGCCAACGCACGGGCAATTGCCACACGTTGTTGCTGGCCGCCGGACAACTCCACCGGGTAGGCATTGCGTTTGTCCGCCAGGCCGACGCGGGCCAGCAACTCCAGCGCGTCCTCGGTGGCTTCCTTGGGTGAACGCTTGAGCACCTGGCACGGGCCTTCGATGATGTTCTGCAACACGGTCATGTGCGGGAACAGATTGAAGCGCTGAAACACCATGCCGGTGGCCAACCGCTGACGGGCGATCTGTGATTCATTTAATTCGTGCAGCTTGTTGCCGACGACCCGGTAACCCACCAGTTCGCCGTCGACCCACAGGCCGCCCTTGTCGATTTTTTCCAGCTGATTGACGCAGCGCAGCAGGGTACTTTTGCCGGAACCGGACGGGCCGATGATGCACAGCACTTCGCCTTGTTCGACTTCCAGGTTGATGTCCTGCAACGCGTGATACTGGTCGTAATACTTGTTCAGGTTCACGGCCTTGACGATGCTTCTCATGGGCAAATCTCCTCAGTCAGGGCTTACGAGCGCTTGCCGGCGCCGCGGGCAAAACGACGCTCGAGGCGGCTCTGACCGAATGAAAGAACAGTCACCACCGCCAAGTACCAGATGCCGGCAACAATCAGCAGCTCCATGACCCGGGCGTTGGCGTAGTAGATGTTTTGCGCGTTGTGCAGCAGCTCCGAGTACTGGATCACACTCGCCAGGCTGGTCATTTTCACCATGCTGATGAACTCGTTGCCTACAGGCGGAATGATCACCCGCATCGCCTGGGGCAGAATCACCCTACGCAGCGCCTGAAGGCTCGGCATGCCGATCGACTTGGCGGCTTCGTACTGACCGGTGTCCACCGACAACAGGCCGGCGCGCACCACTTCAGCGGTGTAGGCACCCTGGTTGATGCTCAGGCCGAGGAGGGCGGCCACGAACGGCGTCATCAGGTCCACGGTGTCGATGCTGAACAGCCCGGGAATCGCGATCACCGGGAAAATCAGCGCCAGGTTGAACCACAACAGCAGTTGCAGAATCAGCGGCGTACCCCGGAACAGCCAGGTGTAGGTGATGGCCACGTAGCGCAGGATCGGGTTGGCCGACATGCGCATGATCGCCGTGATCACCCCGATCACCACGCCCAGCGCCATCGCCAGGATCGACATGATGATGGTGTTCACCAGGCCCCAGATGATCGCCTCGGACGTGAGGAACTGACCGATGTAGGACCATTCGATCTGACCGTTGGCGAATGCACGCAGCAAGGCAGCCAGTGCGATCACGATCAACGTGGCAAAAAACATCCGCCCGTAATAGCGACGGGGCACGTGCTCGTACTGGGTGATATCGAACTGGTTCTCGGTCTGCTGGCGCTCGGCTTGCAAGCGCTCTGCCGGGGTTTGTTTCATGGTGACTCTCCAAAACAACTGAATACACTGATGATCGTTCCCACGCTCTGCGTGGGAATGCATCCCGTGACGCTCCGCGTCACCACCTGCATTGGCGGCAGGACGCGGAGCGTCCAAGGCGGCATTCCCACGCAGAGCGTGGGAACGATCTTTAACCCTGTAGGAGCGAGCTTGCTCGCGATGGTCGTGAACGATAACGCTGGAAACCTGACACCCAGCGGCGTTCTTGAGTTTTTCGCGAGCAAGCTCGCTCCTACAAGTGAAGCTGTCTCAAATCCGAAAACCGGTGTAACTCTGTGCCCACTCTTGCTGCACAGCCAACGCAGTCTTCAACCGCCCAATCTGCTCCCTTACCCGCTCCGGTGCCGTCCCACCCCAACCATTGCGCGCCGCAATCGCCGCTTCCAGGGTCAGGCACTCACGCACTTGCGGCGTCAGCCGCGTATCCACGTCTGCCAACAACGCCGGCGAGGCTTCCCACAATTCAATTTCATGCTTCTCACAGGCTTGCACCAAGGCACCGGTAATCTCATGGGCCTCCTTGAACGGCACACCACGAGTGGCCAGCCAATCCGCCACCTCAGTTGCCAATGTGAAACCCATCGGCGCCTGACGCCGCAGCTCTTCCACCTGCACCTTCATCGTCGCGACCATCCCGGCCATCGCCGGCAGCACCAACAGCAAGGTATCCACGCTGTCCAACACACTGTGCTTGTCTTCACTCAAATCGCGGTTGTACGACAGCGGCAAGGACTTGAGCGTCGACATCAGCCCGGTCAGGTTGCCAATCAAGCGCCCCGCTTTACCCCGCGCCAATTCGGCAATGTCCGGGTTCTTCTTCTGCGGCATGATCGAGCTACCGGTGGCGTAGGCATCGTCCAACTGCACCCAGCGAAACTGCCGCGACGACCACAGGCAAAACTCCTCCGACAGCCGCGAAATATTCACCCCGAGCATGCCTGCCACAAACAGAAACTCCGCCACGTGGTCGCGACTGGCTACAGCGTCGATAGAGTTTTCGCACGGCCCGGCGTAACCCATCTCCTTGGCCGAATGCTCCGGCTGGCGAGCAATTGCCGAGCCGGCCATCGCCGCAGCACCCAACGGCGACAACGCCGTACGCGCATCCCAGTCCACCAGGCGCTGCACATCCCGCAGCATCGATTGCGCATGAGCCAACAAGTGGTGGGCGAACACAATCGGCTGAGCCTGCTGCAAGTGGGTGAAACCCGGGCATATGCTCTCGATATGCTGCTCGGCCTGGTCCACCAGCGCCTGCTGCAACCCCAGCACCTCGGTGGTGATGGTGCGCGCGTGGTCCCGCAGGAACAGGCGCAAATCGTTGGCCGTCTGGTCATTGCGCGAACGTCCGGCGCGCAACTTGCCGCCCAGGGCGCCCAAACGCTCGGTCAACACCCGCTCGATGAAGGTGTGCACATCCTCGTCATCCAGCGTCGGGTGCAGGCGGCCAGCGGCAAAGTCCTCACCGATGCGGTCCAGCGCTTCCAGGGTGCGCAAGGTTTCCGACTCATCCAGCAACCCGGCGCGCTGCAACTCACGGGCATGGGCCCGGGAGCCGGCGAGGTCGTAGGGCGTCAGGCGAAAATAGCGCTCGGGGCAACGGGACAGCGCCGCCAAAGCAGCAGACGGGCCGGACTTGAAACGAGCACCCCAGAGGCGATCGGTGGGCTGAGACATGGTGTTCCTCACGCTTGTTTTTAGAAGTGACAAGCCCGATGGACGTGGCTTGGCCTTATGGATTCGGAGGGCAGTAGCAAAACGAAAAGTCCTGATCGTAGTGTCAGGTTTTTAGGGGCGTTAAATCAGCCGGTAAAAGCTGTTCAACCCGCTATATTCAAGGTTGCCAAGGGCGGTTAAGTATGTTCATTATTGCCGCCCGGCGATGTTCATGGAGTAGGTCAAAGCCTGTTGAATATGGCACTTGAGGTCAACACGTATTATGGAAACCCCACTTTCCAATTCTGGAAACATACCGCCAAAACCCGGCACAAGACCGCCCCTGCAACTCAGCGGCCTGGACTTCAAATTGCTGCGGGTGTTCAAGGCTGTGGTCGAAGCGGGCGGCTTCAGCGCGGCGCAGAACGAGCTGAATGTGGGCCTGGCGGCGATCAGCAAGCAGATTTCCGACCTGGAAATTCGCATCGGCATGCGCCTGTGTACGCGAGGGCGGGAAGGGTTTGGCCTGACCGAAGAAGGCAAATTAGTCTATCAAGCGTCCATTGAATTATTTGCCTCGGTAGACAGTTTCAGAGACAAGCTTAGTTCGGCGCAGAATGAACTGATCGGCGACCTTAGTGTGGGCGTTATTGATAACACCGTCTCCGACGTTAATTCACCATTGATTAACGCGCTGGGAAGATTACATACAGAGTCGCCAAAAATAAGATTACGTCTACATGCCTCGCAACTGGACGAAGTTGAACGGGGCGTGGTGGAAGGGCGGCTGATTGTCGGCATCGTCCCGGTGTACCAGCGACGGGAAGAATTCGATTATTTCCCGCTATACGAAGAAAAGTCCCACGCGTACTGCGCCGTCGGGCATCCGCTGTTTGAAGCGAGTGACATCAACGCAGATGTGTTGCGCCAGCATGAAGTGGTCAACCATCGTTACGCGATCCATAGCGACAAGGCCAACTTCGTCAGCTACGACAGCCAGTCCGCCTCAGCCTCCCAGGTAGAAGCCGTGGCCATCCTCATTCTCACCGGCCGCTTCCTGGGCTTCCTCCCGGAACACTACGCCGCGCCGCTGGTGAAGGAAGGGCGCCTGCGCGTGTTATGCCCGGAGCAGATCCACCTGAGCACAGCGTTCAACCTTATCCTGCGCCACAACGCCCCACGAAGCCCGCTGGTCAAAGCCTTCGCAACGGCATTGGGCGTGGATCTGAAAGCGCCAATCTAATCCGCTCATCCAACCCTGAGGACATACAGAGACCCCCTGTGGGAGCTGTCGAGCCCCAGCGAGGCTGCGATGGGATCAACTCGGTCTACCCGCAGACCCTATCCACCCGCATCACCGCCGCAACTTGCCCAACTTCTTCTTCGCATGAAAATGCGCTTCCTGCGCCGCCACCAACAGCTACCTGTTCGGCTACGCTTGTCGGGTAGCTGCTATAGAGCTATGCAATAGAGCATCTGCAAACTATCATTCTTACCTGTCTTCCCATGCCTTGAGAGGTGTTCCTTATGTCTACTGGAACGATCTTCACCAATAACCGTACACAAAATATCCGCATCCCTGCTGACATGCGTTTTCCCGCTGGGGTGAAAACTGTAGAGGTGCGTGCCGTGGGGCGCGAACTGATTATTTCGCCGGTTGAAAACACTTGGGACAGCTTTTTCCTTGCAAGCGAATCGGTATCTGATGATTTTATGGAGGAGCGCGCCGACCAAATCCAGCAAGAGCGAGAGTCCTTTGATGATTAAGTACATGCTTGATACGAACATCGTGATCTACATCATCAAGCGTCGGCCTATGGAAATACTGGAAAAATTCAATGCGAATGTAGGTCGTATGGTGATCTCTTCGATCACCCTTGCGGAATTGATGCACGGGGCCGAAAAAAGCCAGTTTGTTGAGAGAAATACTCGGGCGGTGGAGGACTTCATCTCCCGGCTTGACGTCATTCACTACGATGACAAGGCCGCTTTTCACTACGGCTCGATCCGCTCCGATCTCGAAAAGAAGGGCACTCCAATCGGCGTAAATGACCTGCACATCGCGGGCCACGCCAGAAGCTCAGGATTGGTCTTGGTGACTAACAACGAAGGTGAGTTCAAGCGAGTGAATGGCTTGATCGTGGAAAACTGGATCGCCGCCTACGGCAGTCAATCCAGCGCACACAGATAGGTCGTCCAGGCGATTCAGCGTTGCTTGATTCGTTTCTTCTTCGCATGAAAATGCCGAAAATGCGCATCCTGCGCCGCCGCCAACAACTCCCGATCCCCGCGCGTATCACCCCAGGCCCTGAGCCGATACTCCCCCAGATCCCCATAAACCGCCTCAAGCCGAAGCACCTTATTCTCACACCGGCAATTATTCCCTGTGAGCTTGCCCGTCAATACCCCGTCAACCACCTCAAGCTCAGTGCCGATCAACCGGATCCCAAGCCGATCCGCAAACGGCTGCAACACCAACGCCGGCGACGCCGAACACAGCGTCACCACCGCCCCGGACTTCACCTCATCGGCCACCGATTGCAGCCCGGTTGGCCGCATCAACTTGTTCCAATAGGCCTGGCAATACGCTTCCGCTTTCTGCTGAACCCACGCCTTATCCACGCCGGTCATAAAGGTGCGGATCAACTGCGCCTTGAGCTCATCACGGCTGATGACGCGCAACAGAAACTGCGCGCCAGGCACCGCCAGCTTCACCATCCTGCGCACGAACTCGCCTTTACCAAAGGCGAACTTCAGGAACGGCACGAAGCTGTCGTGGTGGGTCAGGGTGCCGTCGAAGTCAAAGACGGAGAGTACTTTGGCATCCAAGGGGCCGGATTCGAGCATGTCTGGGTTCACGGGCGGGTCTCGGTCCTATCTACTATTTTTTGGAAGGTGCATCTGCTCTGACAGCAGGAGTTTACTCCGGTATCAATCTAATGATTTTGGAGTAAAGCCCTTTGGTGAAAACATCCCGGTCGCTCGACCGGTGACACCGCTGATGGCAGTTGGGGCACAAGGCTACAGCATTGGTGATGCGATCCGAACCCTTCTGGGCAAGGTGCTTGACATGATGCACTTCAAGAAATGGCTCGCCGTTGTCTAGCTTAAACGGGGCATCCAAGCCGCAACCTTCGCATTTGCCTTCCGCCTGCTGACGTATCCACGCCCGCACCACCGGATCGCGTACGTAGGATGTGCTGGTGGTGCTGACCTGTTGCGGCACAGCGATGCCTTCAGGTTCAGTCTTGATGGGTTTGCTTTGAAGCTTTGCCGCGCGCCGCTCAAGTGTCTCTTCATCAAACGTTGGGGCATTGTCTTCAGATTCAACGATTCCCCGCTCTGCGAGTATTCGACGAATACGAGAAACTATTCTTGAGCCGACATTGTGTGCAGCGGTGTAGCCAGTAATCGACTTTTGATTCAGCGTCTCAAACACGGCAGAAATATTGCGCATACGGTAGTCGACCGACGCTTTGGAACGAGCGCTCAGAGCACCGGCTAACAAAAGAGCGTGCTCCGCTGACTTTTTAAACGGCTGGCCAGCATTCTCCAGCTTTAACATTTTTAGATAAGCGTCGACGGAAGCTTCAAGCTCCTCATCGGTCCATCCGATATTGCCTTTTTGTGTGTCCATACAGCTGCCGAGGGTAGAAAACCCTCGGACGATACTGAGTGGCCATTATTACGTCTATGAAATTTCCTACGGCTCACTGGGATTCTGGTGTCGCCAATATCAGGAAGTTCGCTGCCTCATTCGGAGCGCCTGAGTGAACTTCCGCCACCACGGAGTCCTTGCTGACGCCTTTCGGTAGGTGGGATTCACCAACATATGCGGCATGTCCCGAAGCCGTATCCAGCCCTCATCTTGCCAGTGCAGCAGATTTAACGACATATCAGGCCAATCCAACATGCTCAACAGAGGCCGCTCCACCGTTCTTGGTTGGCGGTCGTCGCGCAAAGTCGGAACGACTTCATGAGTAAGCCAGCTACGCAGTAGGCGATTCCCCGGAGTGTAGTGATAGACCAGCAAAGCGTAAGCACCGGACTCGCTGATCATCAGCATTTCTTCCGGCTGACCGTGGAACAGTAGTTTTATGGTTTTTCGTTGATCTTCATCGAGCTTGCGAGTCGTTCGCTCATCTAGATACCACCCCATCAAACGCCCAAGATCGCGAGCGCAGAACCATGGTTGGTTTTCAAGAAGGAGGGCGTGCAGAGAGAGGTTTTGACGAATGAAGACAGCAGGAGCGAAAGGATCATGCATGGCCCACCTCCTTGATCGGAGGCGCTTGGAGGGTGGCGCTTACGTAGTAGATAGCCTTCGCGAGGAAGGTGAAAATTCTAGGCATTTCCATTACCTCTGTGTGATGTCAGCTTTCTTAGGGCTGGGTGCCGGGAGTTAAGAAACCCCACACAGAGGGCCGGACATATTCCCCTTTCGGGTCTTGTATTAGCCCACTCCCGGCATAACAGAGATTTTCGATGCCCACGGGGAAACCGTAGGCACAAAAAAGCCGCTACTGTCGGGTGCGGTCAGTCCGCTGTGTGAGGTGTTTCTTAGGCACCAACAGCTAGCGTATGGGCCTCATGGGGGAAGGTCAAGCGGATGGCACAAATGCTGAGAGCGAAAAGTGGGCATAGAAAAGTCAATCATGTGATGGCATTTTGCTTTGGTATGAGTAATATGCGATATCGATGGTAAATGCCGTCATGATGTAAAATTGTCGGCATCTAGCGAATTAGTGAAAATTTAAGAATGTTTGAAGAGAATAATCAAATTGCCACTGAGCAGAAATATACAAAAAAAAATCCCGGCGAAGTGGAGCAGGAATTTTTCTTTCCTACAACTCGATACTATGGCAGTAAAAAGAGACTTTTAAGCTGGATTTCGTCTGCCGTAGCTGATTTAGAGTTTGAAAGCGTTCTTGATGTGTTTGGTGGTACTTCGACAGTTTCATTGCTGTTCAAGTCACTAGGGAAAAAGGTTTTCTATAACGATATTCTATTGTCAAGTAGCTTGCAGGCTCGGGCTCTACTTTCAAATCAAAGTGCTGATAATATTGAAAATATCATAAGTGATTTTTGCTCTGGTGTTATTCCTTGTAATGGATTTATAACAGAAAATTTCAAGGATGTATTTTATACCAGAGAAGAGAACGAGTGGCTGGACGGAGCGATAAATTCACTTGAAGGGAAGAGAGGTACTTTAGAATACGCCGAAATTTTTTATTGTTTGCAGCAAGCTTGTATTCAGAAAAGACCTTTTAATCTTTTTCATCGCAAAAACTTATATATACGCTTGAATAACAATAAGGATACGAAGTTTGGTAACTGGGCAACTTGGGAGCGCAGCTTTACGGAACTGATGCTGCGAGCAGCTAAAGAGCTTAGAAGTACAAGATGGGCTTCTCGTTTCGAGCCAGTCATATTGGATAGCGCAGATGCTCTTAGTTTGACTCCTGGTTATGATTTGGTTTATCTCGATCCACCCTATGTACCTACAATGCGAAAAGATATTAGTTACTTGGAGCGTTATCATTTTCTTGAGGGGCTTGCGAGTCCTCAGTCGTGGGCAGAAAAGATAGATTGGGAGAAACCGTCTCGAGTATTTAGGAGGGTTGAGGAGATAGACCGATGGAATACAAAATCAAGCTTTAAAGAGAATTTGTTTGACTTAATTCTGCAGCACAAAAATTCTATTGTGGTGTTGTCTTACGTTGAGGGTGCGCATCCATCGCTTTCTGAGCTAGAAGATTTTTTTAATAAAGCTTTCTCCGTGTGTGTTGTACATAACAAGTCGCTGTCTCATGCTCTATCTTCGAAAACAAAAAAAGAGTTGTTAATCATTGGGAGACCATAGTTATGGACGAAGGGAATCGTTGGTTGAAAGTTAATGTTCACTGGCTGGTATTGATCGCGTTCTTGGTTTTGTTTTTATTATTTACTTGGGTTCATTACAGTTCAGATCCGCTCGCTGATCCAAAACTTTCTGCTTTTGTCGGAGGGTTGGCAGCTGCTTTTTTTGTCGCCTTTGTGCAGTTTGGGTTGCAAATGTATCAGCAAATGCAAATGGCAAAATTTAGAAAGCATGGAGTATTGGATTTTCTTGAAGATCGTACTGATAGAGAATTTTATAGAGGATTGATAAGGAGTGCGAAGAAAAATTCTAAGATCCAAGTTTTAGGCGTAACCTCTAATCGGATGCTTGGTGATTTTGCAAACTTTAATGAGGAGAAGTCGCAGGATCTAATACATGCTCTAGATAATGGCGTTGTTGTAGAAATACTTCTGCCAAAAATTTCAAGATTAAATGTAACTCAAGCAAGCGACTTTAAGAATAAGACATTGGTTACTGCTGATAAGCTTTCGGAAAGGTTTTCCGGGAGTTTTTCCATTAGGTATTTTGACTCGCCGGCCTCTCATAGTATGTTTAGTAGCGGGAGTAAATGTATTATAGGGCCAATATTTCCGGATAAAAGTAGTAAGGATACGCCTGCAATTGTGTTTGATAAGTTTGGGAGTTTTGTAGAGCCATATATTCAGAACTTCGATAGCCTGTGGGCAAGATCGGATGAGCGGTATGAGTGATTTTATCATTGTCGCTCCATCTAGAATTCATATGAATTTATTATCTATGGGCTATGAAGGGTATAGGCGAAATGGGGGGTTAGGGTTTGCCATAGATGGATGGGATACAGTTTTTAAGTGTTTCAAAAAAGGCAGCAATAAGGTTGTTGATCAGAGAGACTCAAGTTTGTGCTCGGAGGAGCTTGGAAAGCTCAGCGTTTACTTGGATACCTTGTATTTAGACTTGGGGTTGCAGAACAAGGTTGATGTTGTGATTTGCGCTGGGCCAAGACCGCACTCAGGGCTAGGTGTTGGTACAACCACTAAACTGGCTCTGGCCGAGGCCCTAATGTTAGCAAATGGTCGGAAATATGAACCGTTGGATCTAATTAAATTATCCAGGCGCGGAGGTACATCAGGAATAGGTATAAATACGTATTTTTCTGGAGGGTTCGTTTTAGACGTTGGTGTTACTGACAAGGACTTGGTTTTCGGTCCGTCGGCGAGCAGAGCTTCACTGAGTTTTTCATCTCCAAAAGTAATTATTAAAGCGCCGATGCCTGCTTGGGATATAGGGGTGTTGCAGTCTCCTAGTAGTAAAGAGATGTCAGGGAAAGATGAAGAGGAGTTTTTCTTAAAAAATACGCCTGTTGCGGTCCGTGATGTTGAAGCTGCTTGTTATCATGCGGTTATGGGAGTCGCATCGGCTGTTTTAGAAGGTGACTATGAGTGCTTTTCAGACGCTATTCGTAATACTCAGGTATTGAAATGGAAAAGCCTTGAGTGGGCAGAACAGTCTGGCGCTACTAATGATGCAAGGCGGTGGTTGGAGGCGCATGGGGCTATATCTATCGGTTTGTCTAGTTTTGGACCTGCGTTGTATTTTACTGGAAGTAAGTTGGAGGAGCTTCTAAGTCTAGATGTTCCTGGTGATTGGCAATTAAAAATTGTCAGGCCTAACAATGTCGGGCGAGTAGTTTCTTATGTTTAAAATCATATTTCTGACTTCTAGCAAGGTGAAAATATCACATTTTTCATATTTGCTTAGGGACTACGATGTCGAGCTTATGCCTCCTCCTGATTATGGAAAACCTTATATAGAGCCTCGAATATACGATAGGCAGAAGTTGCTCGAGCTTAGTTTAACTAGTGCTAATCAGCGCCTCGCTAGAAAAGCTGCGTTTAAGGATGAGTCTGATACAATTACTCTTCCAATTGACCTGAGTACAAGCGTAGAAAATTTTTTTATTCCATCTGATCATCAGAATAGAATTTTTTTTCTTGAGGATACTTCGGTTGTAATTGAGGCTTTAAGCCGAGGAAGAGAGTATCCAGGCGTCGATATTAAATACTGGATGCGTGATAATGACTTTGAAAGTGTAGATAAGCAGCTTAAGCGGAGAAAAAATAATCGTCATGTTTCCGTTCGCTCTGATTTGGTTTTGTATCTTCCTCCTGCTTTGCGAGATAAAAATGAGGGGGCAATATACAAAGTCTTTACCGGCAAAAGTGAGGGGTGTATAACGGAGGTTGAAGAGTCTTTTGAAGTTAATTCTCTATATCCATGGTTGGATAATAAAACATTTAACAAGTGGTTTGTTCCAGATGGTGAGGTTGATGTGATCAGCCGATTACCTATTGAAGTGGCTTTGAAGCACGATTTTCGTAAAAAAGCTTTAGACCAGATGCTGGAGTTTTTAGAGAGTAAAAAAGTTGTTAGAAGAACTGAGGTCGTACCACAGCAGGTGCCGTACTCGCAGATTGAATTGTTCCCCTCGTCTGACTTCATATTTTGTGGGCCCACATGTTCCGGTAAAACTGTACTTGCTTTCTTTATATCTAAAAAATTTGGCTATTTGCACATAGAGGCAAGTGATTTCATGAAAAAAGTATTTCATGAACGTCATGGATTAGATAGCTCTTTAGATATTCATATTTTTGCTAAAGAAACGTTGGTCTCTGATCCTGGGATTATTGCGAATCAAGTGGCAGACTATATTCTCAAAACGCAGCCTTATCGATTTGTTGTGACGGGATTTCGCAGCTCTGAAGAAATAAAAGTCTTACAAGGTCGATTAAATCGACAGGACATTAAGCTTGTTTATATTGATGCGCCGGTAGATGTGCGGTTTTTGCGTAACAAGGCTAGAGCCCGATCAGATGTAGCTGGCGATATTGATGAATTTATTGAGAGAAATGCTGTTCAGAATAGTATGGGGCTGTTGGGTATAAAAAAAATATCAGTCGTGGTTGAGAACGACAGCACGTTGTTTAGATACTTGCGGAGTATGATCAGACGGTTTGTTCCTTCTGAGTCACATATAGATAATGTTAGGCATACGTTAGATGGAGTGAGTGCTTATCTTTCGCTTGAGAAAGTAATACTTATTTCATTGTTGTTAGAGGAGCAGTCTGGTAGAACCCCACTTACAACTTCAGAGATTGCGCGTTCCATCACTGCTAGCTTGCTTTGTCTGAGAGTAAAAGCTGATGGTGTAGTGGTTTTGGTAAATAAAAATAATGTGAGTCGTTATTTTAATCAAAAATTTAGTGTGAATTTTAAAGTTGTGAAGGTTGATAAAGTTATTAGGTATCAACTTTCTCAGACAGGCAAAAGCGCGGCAGTTGCGCTTCTGAAAGAGCTTTCGGCTGGAGGTCGTAGATGACAGAGATTTTATATCGATTGATTTTGATTTTAAAAAAAAGGCCCTGAATCTGTCAGGGCCTCTGATTTTGTACTCTACGCTTTGCGCGAGAGATTTGCGGCTAAACTGTTGGGTTAATCCCAGCTCAGCGCACCACCAGTCTGATACTCGATCACACGAGTCTCAAAGAAATTCTTCTCTTTCTTCAAGTCCATGATCTCGCTCATCCACGGGAACGGGTTGGTGGTGCCTGGATACTCTTCCTTCAATCCAATCTGCGACAGACGACGGTTAGCGATGAACTTGAGGTAGTCCTCCATCATCGCCGCATTCATGCCCAACACCCCACGCGGCATGGTGTCACGCGCGTATTCGATCTCCAGCTGAGTCCCTTGCAGGATCATCTGGGTCGCTTCTTCCTTCATCTCGGCATCCCACAGGTGCGGGTTTTCGATTTTGATCTGGTTGATCACATCGATACCGAAGTTCAGGTGCATCGACTCATCCCGCAGGATGTACTGGAACTGCTCGGCCACGCCGGTCATTTTGTTGCGACGGCCCATGGACAAAATCTGGGTAAAGCCGCAGTAGAAGAAGATGCCTTCCAGTACGCAGTAGTAGGCCACCAGGTTGCGCAGCAGCTCTTTGTCAGTCTCAACGGTACCGGTTTCGAACTTCGGATCGGAGATCGAACGGGTGTACTTCAAGCCCCAGGCAGCCTTTTTGGCGACCGATGGAATCTCGTGGTACATGTTGAAGATCTCGCCTTCATCCATGGCCAGCGATTCGATGCAGTACTGGTAGGCGTGGGTGTGGATCGCTTCTTCGAAGGCCTGGCGCAGGATGTACTGGCGGCACTCCGGGTTGGTGATCAGGCGGTACACGGCCAGTACCAGGTTGTTGGCGACCAACGAATCCGCAGTGGAGAAGAAGCCGAGGTTGCGCATCACGATGCGACGTTCGTCGTCGGTCAGGCCTTCCGGATTTTTCCACAGGGCGATGTCGGCGGTCATGTTGACCTCTTGCGGCATCCAGTGGTTGGCGCAGCCGTCGAGGTATTTCTGCCAGGCCCAGTCGTACTTGAAAGGTACGAGTTGGTTGAGGTCGGCGCGGCAGTTGATCATGCGCTTTTCGTCAACGGCGACGCGGGCGGCGGAGCCTTCGAGTTCGGCTAGGCCTTCGGCGACGTCGAGTTTGTCGAGGGCGGCCTTGGCCCGGATGATCGCGGCGGAGTCATTGGCGGTGACGGCGCGGGCTTCGATGGCGGCAGCAGCGCCGGCACCGTCGAGGCGGTCCATGTTGGCTTCGGTGGCGTGGCCGGCGTTGGCGCCTTTGGCAACTACTTCGCCGTCTTCTTCTTTGTCGAATTCGTCCCAGCTCAGCATGACGTGTCGTCTCCTGCGTGAGGGCTCTAAGGTGCCCGTGTGAAACCGGATGGTGGGGTGTTCACACGGCCCAAAGGCCGCGGTGGATCTTAAGGAATCGTTTGTTGCAGCTAACGCACGCATTAAACGGAATCAGGGTTACGGGTGTTCTGCTTGAGGCTTGAGGGGCGGAGCAATGCTTACTGGCTCCAGCGGGGGCCTCAGGTCTGGCTCTTCGTCCCAGTGTAAAGGGATATTGCAGGCCCGATTTACCCGCGCATTATAGGGAAAAATTCGACTTTGTGTTGCGGCGGATGGTCTCGGTGAGCGGCCAAAATGGTGGTGTTTGCAGCCAAGGTCCGGGTTTACAAGGCTTTGCCTGGCTTGGATTTTTTTGACGGGCGGTAGGCGTTTGTTTCAGCGCGCCGAACTGGGGCAGATTCGGTCTGGAAGTTCTTGCGCCGTTTGGCGCAAGAACGGGTCGCGGGGGGTTACTGGGCTGCGGCTTTGATGCTGGCAAACATCTGCTTGCCAGCCTTGGCGGGGTCCGCGTCTTTATTGCTCATGAAGTTGCTGACCACATCAAACACCGCCCCTTGCACCGCCTGGGACGTGGACATGTTGAAGGCCATGCTCGGCTCCAGCGTGCCGGCGTTCTCGGCTTCGGCGAAGTCCTTGGCGGAAGCCTGGGCACAGCTGTCGAACTGGCTCATGTCCAGGCCCTTGATCACCGGGATGGAGCCTTTGTTCTGGTTGAACACGCTCTGGAATTGCGGCTCCAGGGCGATCTTGGCCAGGTCGTCGCGAGCCGCGTTGTTGCCCGGCGTATCATTTTTACTGGACGGTTTGAACATGGCCAGTGAGTCGATGGTGTAGCTATAAATGCCTTGTGAGCCGGGGAAGGGCACGCATTCATAATCGGCCCCGGCTTTTTTACCCGCCGCGGTCCACTCACTCTTGGCCCAGTCCCCCATGATTTGCATGCCGGCCTGGCCATTGATGACTTTGGCGGTTTCCATGTTCCAGTCCTGGCCTGCGCCGTTGGGGTCCATGTAGGTCTTCAGCTTGCGCAGCGCGACGAAGACTTCGGTCATTTTGGGGCCGGTGAAGGTGGCTTCGTCGTTGTCGATAAAGGCTTTCTGGAAGCCATCGGCGCCCAGGATGCTGAGCACCAGGCCTTCAAATACGGTGGTGTCCTGCCAGGGTTGGCCGCCGTGGGCGATGGCGATGAAGCCGGCGGCCTTGAGTTTGTCGCCGGCGGCGTAGAGTTCTTCCAGGGTGGCCGGGGCTTTGGACACGCCGGCTTTCTTGAGCACCTCGGGGTTGATCCATAACCAGTTGATGCGGTGGATGTTGAGCGGTACGGCGACGTAGTGGTCGTCGAACTTCATCAGTTGCGCAATGCTTTCGGGCAGCAGGCTGTCCCAGTGATTGGCCTTGGCGACGTTGTCGACGCTGGTCAGCAGGCCCAGCTTGCCCCACTCCTGAATGTCCGGAGCTTTGATCTGCGCGGCAGAGGGCGGGTTGCCGGAGACGGCGCGGCTCTTGAGGACGGTCATGGCAGCAGCGCCACCGCCGCCGGCCACGGCACTGTTTTGCCAGATGAAGCCGTCTTTCTCGATCAGTTGTTGCAGCACCTGTACAGACTTGGCTTCCCCGCCCGAGGTCCAGTAGTGGACGACTTCAACAGTGCCTTTGCTGTCGGCTGCGTGAGCGGCGAACGTGCAAAGGCTGGCGAGGGAGATGGCAACGGCAAGGCGATGGGGGATTTTCATGTGGGATAACCCTTTTTGTTGTTTTGGGGAGCGGTGCTTATTCCAGCCCCAGCCCTTTGCGGCCGAGGGTGTTCAGTTGCGGCGTCATGAAGCGGTCTTTCCACTCTTTCTCGTAGTCCTCCCGGGCGAAATCATCCGGTGAGGCCCCTTGCTCGAACGCCCTGAGCACATCCTTGGCGTACCGCAGGTTTTTCGGGCACATGGGCGCGGCGGGCACGTACATCACGTTGCCCCAGCCCTGTTGATTTTCGACGGGGGCGACGCTGTGGATCACGTCGCAGTGCCACCACACCGAATCGCCGGCCTGCACGTCCGGAATCGGGGTCATGCCCTGGACCAGCAGCGGGTGCCATTTCTCTGAAACTGGCAGCACCTTGCCCGGCGCAACGCCGCACAGCTCATCTTCGGGGACATCGTCCAGCAGCGGGCGCAGCAGCATGTAGGCCATGGCCTTGGGGATCGGCAAGGTATGCAGCACGCCCTGGTCGGCCTGCATGTCGCACAGTGCGGTCCAGCCCTGGAAGGTGCGGAAGGCCGAGCATTTCACCGTGTCCTTGTAGGCGTATTCATCGACTTCGGTGCGATGGGCGGCGTCCCAGGGGTCGTAGGACTTGAAGTCGTTGCGGTAGATCTTGTCGAACACCTTGAGGTAGGCGGGGTGCAGCCAGCGTTCCAGGGCGCCCGAGTCGGTGTGCGGGCCAAGCCCTTTGGAGCTGGTGCCCGGTGGGCGGCGGCGGACGCGGTCGGGGTATAGCGCATTGATGTCTGGGTCGAACCATTGCCGGCCTTGGGAATCGTAGGTCCACAGGCGATTCAGGAACGACTGCGCGGCGCCCATGCGCTCGTGTTGGCGCAGTTGCATCTGGGCGTCGGACCAATAGATCGGGAATATCTCCGGGCGCGAGGCTTCGAGGTTACCGAAGAAATTGTCGGCCGGGCCGCGATACACCTCGTCGAAATGGTTGTGGTCGAGGTAGTCCAGCAGGCTCTTGTCCCACCCCAGCACTTGTTCCCTGGGGAAGTGGTTGCGGATCACCAGGCAGCCCCTGCGCTTGATGATTGCCCGTTGTGCTTCGGTGACCTGGCCGTTGGCGATGGTTTCAAAGTCAAGCTCGGGCCAGGCGGACTGCTGTGCCTTGATCGAGGCGATTTCAGTACTGATGAACTCGCTGACCTCGGCGAACAGCGTAGGCACATCGCCGATCTGCGCGCGCAGGGCCTTTTTCATCGCGACGATGCTGCGCTTGTAGTCGTCCGGCAGCTCGGCGCATTCGAAGGCGTGGTAGTTGCTCATGGGGTGACCTGTCTTGTTGTGTGCATACAGGTATGGAATCACCCCGGCCCGCCTGGGCGGCAGCCTGATTTGGCGCGTTGAGCAGTACGATTGTGGCGTTTGTTGTAAGGCGTATAGAAGAATCGGCTTATTGAAAGTGATGCCCGTGTTGAAGCCGAAACTGTGACGGCGTCATGCCCTTGTGCGCCTTGAACTGCCGATTGAACAACGCCTGGGAGGCATAGCCGACCTGTTCGGAAATCGCGCTGACCGCCAGGTTGCCCTGCATCAATAAAGCGCAGGCATGTCCGATGCGTAGCCGGACGATGTAGTCCAGCGCCGTGCAGCGTGTGTGTTTGCGGAACATGCGATGGAAGGCTGAAACGCTGACGCAGGCCATTTGCGCCAGCTCGGGAATGCCGACAGGTTGCGCATAGTGGCCGTGCAGGTAGTCCAGGACGCGGCGGATGCGCGCGTCTTCAACGATGTGAGGGGCGGCGTTTTCCGTCGCGATGCGCTGCGCGGCGATATCCCGGGACAATGTGTTGAGCACGGTAAGCAACGAGATCAGTCGCTGGGAAGCGTCTTGCTCGACCATGGCTTCGATCACCGGGCGCAGCGCCCGGGACGTAGCATCACTGAAACTCAACGCCTGTCGCGCAGCAGCCAATAGCGCGCGCGTCGACCCCATCTCCGGAAACAGTTGCACCAGCGAGTCCGCCCAGGCCTCGGAAAACCAGATGACCAGGGCAATGTGCGGTTTGGCGGGGTCGATCAGCTCGGCGGAAGACCAGCTATGGGGCACGTTCGGGCCCACCAGCACCAGGTCGCCGTCATCGTACAGCGCCACATCGTTGCTGATATAGCGGTGCCCGCGGCTGTTGAGGGTCAGGGTCAGTTCGTATTCGGGATGGTGATGCCATTCAAACGGAATCGCTTCCGGTAGACGCCTGTTCAGCAGGGTCCAAGAGGTGTTCGCCTCGGTGGGGATTTTTTCGAAACTGGCTCGCATGAATGCATCCTGCCTTGCAGGTGAGGTGGCGGCGCCACAATCGTAGCATTCGATTCAAGCGGTAGGGGATAAGCCGGCTCTTTGCCGCAAGAACGATTTCTTGCGGCGAATAAGATCAGGTTCAGTTCAAACTAACGAAGTTATTATCCGTTAGAGCAACCGTTACCCATGACCTGATATTGAAGAATATGACGCTGACCTTGTGAGTCTTCATATTCCATCTTTACCGGTACTACTTGGCATACATCCGGGACTTCACTCATGGACACTACTTTGGCGACGTCCAGATGGGTGCTGTAAGTGTAATCCTCAACAATCGGGGTGCTCTGGCTGGCTACGTCAGTCGGGGCTTCGTCGGCCAGGGCGGCGGTGGCGCACAAGCTGCTAAGGGCCATAACTAATAACGCTTTCATTTGACTATTTACCTTTTGGCGGTCGAAAGGGGTCACGGGGCCCTTGTGAGGCCACGTGTGTAACTTGATTGGGAAGTTCGGATTAACGTTGCCTTCGTGGGGGCTGTTACGTTGTTAATCACAGTGCCTTGATGGCGAGGTTGATTTTAGGCGTCCGAGTTATATTCATATACCCGTGCTTTTGATAAACACTATTGGTGGTTTTTGTAACAATCCCGAAATGAAGGTTTTTTCAGAAACCTGCAAAGCGCCACGGGCCGCGGGCCAGAGCGCTGCCAGGGGATAGGTGGGCAATTTGTAGGGGCTTGTTACTACCATCGTCGAATGGTTCTATAGGTCCGGCCCGGCTACAACAGGGCCATACAACAACAACTATGTCACCGAGGTAAGAAAGATGAGTGCGGCTTCTCTGTACCCCGTTCGCCCCGAAGTAGCAGCCAATACGCTGACCGATGAGGCGACCTACAAGGCCATGTACCAGCAGTCGGTGGTCAACCCCGACGGTTTCTGGCGCGAGCAAGCCAAGCGCCTTGACTGGATCAAGCCTTTCACCACGGTGAAGCAGACCTCCTTCGACGATCACCATGTCGACATCAAATGGTTTGCCGACGGCACCCTCAACGTTTCCTACAACTGCCTGGACCGCCACCTCGCCGAGCGTGGCGACCAGCCAGCAATCATCTGGGAGGGCGACGACCCTGCCGAAAGCCGCACCATCACCTACCGCGAGCTGCATGAAGAAGTCTGCAAGTTCGCCAACGCCCTGCGCGGCCAGGATGTGCACCGCGGCGACGTGGTGACTATCTATATGCCGATGATTCCCGAAGCCGCGGTCGCCATGCTGGCCTGTGCCCGGATCGGTGCGATTCACTCGGTGGTGTTTGGCGGGTTCTCGCCAGAGGCCCTGGCCGGTCGGATCATCGACTGCAAATCCAAGGTGGTGATCACCGCCGACGAAGGCATTCGTGCCGGCAAGAAGATTTCCCTGAAGGCCAACGTCGACGACGCCCTGACCAACCCGGAAACCAGCAGCATCCAGAAAGTCATCGTGTGCAAGCGCACCGGTGGCAACATCAAGTGGAACCAGCATCGCGACATCTGGTACGAAGACCTGATGAAAGTGGCGGGCACCGTGTGTGCGCCGAAAGAGATGGGCGCCGAAGAAGCGCTGTTCATCCTTTACACCTCTGGCTCCACCGGCAAGCCGAAGGGCGTGCAGCACACCACCGGCGGCTACCTGTTGTACGCAGCCCTGACCCACGAGCGCGTGTTTGACTACCGTCCGGGCGAAATCTACTGGTGCACCGCCGACGTCGGCTGGGTCACCGGCCACACCTATATCGTCTATGGCCCACTGGCCAACGGCGCGACCACGCTGATGTTCGAAGGCGTGCCGAACTATCCGGACATCACCCGGGTGGCGAAGATCGTCGACAAGCACAAAGTGAACATCCTCTACACCGCACCGACCGCGATCCGCGCCATGATGGCCTCCGGCACCGCCGCCTGCGAAGGCGCCGATGGCAGCAGCTTGCGCCTGCTGGGTTCGGTGGGTGAGCCGATTAACCCGGAAGCGTGGGACTGGTACTACAAGAACGTCGGCCAATCCCGTTGCCCGATCGTCGATACCTGGTGGCAGACCGAGACCGGCGGCAACATGATGAGCCCGCTGCCGGGCGCCCATGCCCTCAAGCCGGGTTCGGCGGCGCGCCCATTCTTTGGCGTGGTACCGGCGCTGGTGGATAACCTCGGCAACCTGATTGAAGGCGTAGCCGAGGGTAACCTGGTGATCCTGGATTCGTGGCCGGGCCAGGCACGTACGCTGTATGGCGACCATGACCGGTTTGTGGACACCTACTTCAAGACCTTCCGTGGCATGTACTTCACCGGTGACGGTGCGCGCCGTGACGAGGATGGCTACTACTGGATCACCGGGCGGGTGGATGACGTGCTGAACGTCTCCGGCCACCGCATGGGCACCGCCGAGATTGAGAGCGCCATGGTTGCGCACCCGAAAGTCGCGGAAGCGGCGGTGGTGGGGGTGCCTCATGACATCAAGGGCCAGGGCATCTATGTGTATGTCACGCTGAAAAACGGCGAAGAGCCGAATGAAGCGTTGCGCCTGGAGTTGAAAAACTGGGTGCGTAAAGAGATCGGGCCGATTGCTTCACCGGATGTGATCCAGTGGGCACCGGGCTTGCCGAAGACCCGTTCGGGGAAAATCATGCGCCGGATCCTGCGCAAGATTGCCACCGCTGAATACGACGGGTTGGGCGATATCTCCACCCTGGCGGATCCGAGTGTGGTGGCGCATCTGATCGAAACGCACAAGACCATGAACGTCGCGTAAGGCGGTTTGTGGGACAAAGCCCCATCCGGCGTAGGCCGGGTGGGGCTTTTTTGTGCGATCGGACAGGCGACCTATAACCCCTGTGGGAGCGGGCTTGCTCGCGAAGGCGGCGTGTCAGCCAGCACATCACCCACTGACACACCGCCTTCGCGAGCAAGCCCGCTCCCACATTTTGATTGCATTCCAAGATTGGTCATTCAGTGGCGCGACTTACACAAGGCCAATAAATATCGGATTGTGTTGTAGGAAGTTTCTGAATGTTACCGAACCTAGCAAATGTGTAACCCCACGCCCAAACATGAGGCAAAGTGCTACGCCGTTGCCCCGAAAACCCGCGTCTTAGACGCCCTGAAAAATTAGATCCAACGCTACACTTGCCGTGCTAGAAGGGTTTGCGAATAATAGGCCCGCAACTTGCAGCGTTAACAGGTTTAATATCTTTTGCCTCTGCATAAAATCAAGAGGCTGTCAATGTGCTGGAACCGCTTTCTCGGTGCTTCTGTAAATTGTTGTCGCATTGAGGAAATATCGGCTTCCGGCCTGTCGTTAGAATGCCGATCACTCGCTCGTCGTCGCCGATGCTGAACTGGCGCAGGACGCAGCACCGCTATTCGGTTTCACTCATTCGCATCGTGGGCCCTGGCTCATACTGCTGTTTTGCCCTATACCGATGGAGTCCCAAGATGAAGAAACTCGTGCTGTTGGGCGCCCTGGCGCTGTCCGTGCTGTCCATGCAGGCTTTCGCCGAAGGCAAGCCACTGAAGATTGGTATTGAAGCGGCTTACCCTCCGTTTGCCTCCAAGGCACCGGACGGCAGCATCGTCGGTTTTGACTACGACATCGGCAACGCCCTGTGTGAGCAGATGCAGGTCAAGTGCACCTGGGTCGAGCAGGAATTCGACGGCCTGATCCCGGCGCTGAAAGTGCGCAAGATCGACGCCATCCTGTCCTCGATGTCCATCACCGACGATCGCAAGAAGTCCGTGGACTTCACCAACCGCTACTACCTGACCCCAGCTCGCCTGGTATTGAAGGAAGGCACTGCCGTCAGCGACAGCCTGGATGAATTGAAAGGCAAGAAAATCGGCGTGCAGCGCGGTTCGATCCACGACCGTTTCGCCAAGGAAGTGCTGGCTCCCAAAGGCGCCACCATTGTTCCTTACAGCTCGCAGAACGAAATCTACCTGGACGTAGAAGCCGGTCGCCTTGATGGCACCGTAGCCGACGCCACCCTGTTGCAGGAAGGCTTCCTCGACACGCCAGCCGGTAAAGGCTACGCGTTCACCGGCCCGGCCTTCACCGACGCCAAGTACTTCGGCGACGGTATCGGCATCGCGGTACGTAAAGGCGACAAGGAAAACCTGGACCGCATCAACGCTGCAATCGCTGCGATCCGTGCCAACGGCAAGTACAAGGCAATCCAGGACAAGTACTTCAACTTCGACATTTACGGCCCAGAAGCCAAGTAAACCGTCGCAGCTGTCTGTCCAGAATGGCGCAAGCACCAGGATCTCTGAAGTTTGCGCCATTTTTTCATCCCCCTTTTCGAGGACCTGAATCATGTTGAAAGGCTACGGGGCTGTCATCCTCGATGGCGCATGGTTGACGCTTCAGCTCGCCTTGTCGTCCATGGCCCTGGCCATTGTTCTGGGTCTGATCGGGGTCGCGTTGCGCCTCTCGCCGGTGCGCTGGTTGGCCTGGCTGGGCGACCTGTACTCCACGGTGATCCGCGGGATCCCCGACCTGGTGCTGATCCTGCTGATTTTCTACGGCGGTCAGGACCTGCTTAACCGCGTTGCGCCGTTGCTCGGCTACAACGACTACATTGACTTGAACCCCTTGGCCGCCGGTATCGGCACCCTGGGTTTCATCTTTGGCGCCTACCTTTCGGAAACCTTCCGTGGCGCCTTCATGGCCATTCCCAAGGGCCAGGCCGAAGCCGGCCTGGCGTATGGCATGAGCCCGTTCCAGGTGTTTTTCCGGGTGATGGTGCCGCAGATGATTCGGCTGGCGATCCCCGGGTTTACCAACAACTGGCTGGTACTGACCAAGGCCACCGCATTGATTTCGGTGGTGGGCCTGCAAGACATGATGTTCAAGGCCAAGCAGGCGGCAGACGCCACCCGCGAACCTTTTACCTTCTTCCTCGCAGTGGCGGCGATGTACCTGGTGATCACCAGCGTGTCGTTGCTGGCCCTGCGTCATCTTGAGAAGCGCTACTCGGTAGGCGTAAAGGCGGCTGATCTATGATCTTCGACTACAACGTCATCTGGGAGGCCATGCCGCTGTACCTCGGCGGCTTGCTGACCACCCTGAAACTGCTGGCCATTTCGCTGTTCTTCGGTTTGCTCGCGGCCTTGCCCCTGGGCCTGATGCGCGTGTCCAAGCAGCCGATCGTCAACGGTGTTGCCTGGCTCTACACCTATGTGATTCGCGGCACGCCGATGCTGGTGCAGCTGTTCTTGATCTACTACGGCCTGGCCCAGTTCGAAGCGGTGCGCGAAAGCTTCATGTGGCCACTGCTGTCCAGCGCGACCTTCTGCGCGTGCCTGGCGTTTGCCGTGAACACCAGCGCCTATACCGCCGAGATCATCGCCGGCAGCCTCAAGGCCACGCCCCACGGCGAGATCGAGGCAGCCAAGGCCATGGGCATGTCGCGCTACAAGCTGTACCGCCGGATCCTGCTGCCATCGGCCCTGCGCCGGGCGCTGCCGCAATACAGCAACGAAGTGATCATGATGCTCCAGACCACCAGTCTTGCGTCCATCGTCACCCTGATCGACATCACCGGTGCCGCACGCACGGTGAACGCCCAGTACTACTTGCCGTTCGAAGCCTATATCACTGCGGGTGCGTTCTACCTGTGCCTGACCTTCATCCTGGTGCGCCTGTTCAAGTTGGCCGAAGGCCGCTGGCTGAGCTACCTGGCTCCACGGAAGCATTGATATGGAACGTATCGATCACCTGTTGCCCTGGGGTCACCTGGGCTGCGAACGCCAGCTGACGGTGTTTCGTTTCGGTAGCGGCGAGCGCAAGGCTTATATCCAGGCCAGCCTGCACGCGGATGAATTGCCCGGCATGCGCGCCGCCTGGGAGCTGAAAAAGCGCCTGACGGAACTGGAACAGCAAGGCGCCCTCAACGGCGTGATCGAGCTGGTCCCCGTCGCCAATCCGATGGGCCTGGGGCAACTGCTGCAAGGCAGTCACCAGGGCCGTTTCGAGATCGGCAGCGGCAAGAATTTCAACCGCGACTTCGTTGAGTTGAGCGAGCCGGTTACCGAGTTGCTCAACGGCAAGCTGGGGGATGATCCTCACGCCAATGTGCGCTTGATCCGCCAGGCCATGAGCGATGCGCTCAATGCGTTGCCGGCGCCGAGCAGCCAGTTGCAAGGCATGCAGCGGGTGTTGCTGAGCCATGCCTGCACCGCCGACGTGGTCCTCGACCTGCATTGCGACGCCGAAGCCGCGTTGCACATGTACGCGCTGCCGCAACACTGGCCGCAGTGGCGTTCGCTGTCGGCGCACCTGAATGTGAAGGTCGGCCTGCTGGCGGAAGATTCCGGCGGCAGTTCGTTTGACGAAGCCTGCTCGCTACCGTGGCTGCGGCTGTCCCGGGCGTTCCCCGAGGCGCAGATTCCCCTGGCGTGCCTGGCGACGACTCTGGAGCTGGGTGGCCAGGCCGATACTGGCCGTGACGAAGCGATTTTCCACGCTGAAGGCATCCTGGCGTTCCTCGCCGAGCAAGGCCTGATCCGTGGTGAATGGCCCGCGCCGCAGCACGAACCCTGTGAAGGCCTGCCTTTCGAAGGCACCGAGTTGTTGTTCGCGCCCCACGCCGGCGTGATCAGCTACCTGCGTAAAGCCGGTGACGTAGTCGAAGCCGGCGACCCGATATTTGAAGTGATCGATCCCTTGTCCGACCGCGTGAGCATTGTTTGCGCGGGTACGCCTGGGGTGTTGTTTGCCGTTGAACGGCTACGTTATGCCCAAGCGGGTTTCTGGCTGGCCAAGGTGGCGGGGCGCGAAGCGCTGCGGCACGGGCGCTTGCTCAACGACTGACCAACTGTTTTTGTGAGAACCGACCGCATGTACAAACTTGAAGTCCAAGACCTGCATAAACGCTATGGCAGTCATGAAGTGCTCAAAGGTGTGTCCCTGGCCGCCGCGGCCGGTGATGTGATCAGCATCATCGGGTCCAGTGGCTCGGGCAAAAGTACCTTTTTGCGCTGCATCAACCTGCTGGAGCAACCCCACGCCGGCAAGATTCTGCTCAATAACGAAGAGCTGAAACTGGTGGCCAACAAAGACGGCGCCATGAAGGCTGCAGACCCGAAACAGCTGCAACGCATGCGTTCGCGACTGTCGATGGTGTTTCAGCACTTCAACCTGTGGTCCCACATGACCGCGCTGGAAAACGTCATGGAAGCACCGGTGCACGTCTTGGGCATGTCGAAAAAAGACGCCCGGGAAAAGGCCGAGCACTACCTGGCTAAAGTCGGTGTGGGCCATCGTAAGGATGCGTTCCCTGGCCACATGTCCGGCGGTGAACAGCAACGCGTGGCGATTGCCCGTGCCCTGGCGATGGAGCCTGAGGTGATGCTGTTCGACGAACCCACTTCGGCCCTCGACCCGGAGCTGGTGGGCGAAGTGCTGAAGGTGATGCAGGACCTGGCCCAGGAAGGCCGGACCATGGTGGTGGTGACCCACGAAATGGGCTTTGCCCGTGAAGTCTCCAACCAGTTGGTATTCCTGCACAAAGGCATCGTTGAAGAACGTGGCAACCCGCGCGAAGTGCTGGTCAACCCACAGTCCGAGCGTTTGCAGCAGTTTCTTTCCGGCAGCTTGAAGTAAACAGAACTGCTTTTATGCACTGAATTAGTGCAAGCTTCACAATCCTGAGGTTGCCCCAATCCCCTGTGGGAGCGGGCTTGCTCGCGAAAGCGGTGTATCAGTTGATACATCCGGTGACTGATCCACCGCATTCGCGAGCAAGCCCGCTCCCACATTTGGATCTTCACCCGCTTTAGAGATTTGTGTTGGTTTACCGGCTAGCATTGGCCTTTGTCTTCATTACTGTTACTCGCTTCGGATAGCACTCCATGACTGCCCATCGAATTGGTTTCCTGATTTGGCCCAGCACTAAAGCACTGACGCTTGCGCTGGCTGAGGAGGCCTTGCGCGTTGCTCAGCGGGTGCATCCGGACGTGGTGTACGAACTCTCGTTTTTGCAGGCCGAACCGCCAATCGACGGCGCCTGGCAACTGCCGGGTGAGCCCTGGGCTGGCAAGCTGGAAGGTTTCCAAAAGCTGTTCCTGCTGGCCGATGAGCCACCGACCGTCATCGCCTCCCAGCTCAGCACCGCCCTCAAGCAACTGGTGCGTGCCGGGTGTGTGATCGGCGGCCTGTCGGCCGGTGTGTATCCGTTGGCCCAACTCGGTCTGCTCGACGGCTATCGCGCCGCTGTGCACTGGCGCTGGCAGGACGATTTCGCCGAGCGTTTCCCCAAGGTCATCGCCACCAGCCATCTGTTCGACTGGGACCGTGACCGCCTGACCGCCTGCGGTGGCATGTCGGTACTCGACCTGCTGCTGGCAGTGCTGGCCCGTGACCACGGCGCCGAACTGGCCGGGGCAGTCTCGGAAGAGCTGGTGGTAGAGCGCATCCGTGAGGGCGGCGAGCGCCAGCGCATCCCACTGCAAAACCGTCTGGGTTCCAGCCATCCAAAGCTGACCCAGGCCGTGTTGCTGATGGAGGCCAACATCGAAGAGCCGCTGACCACCGACGAAATCGCCCAGCATGTGTGCGTGTCCCGACGACAGCTCGAGCGGATCTTCAAGCAATACCTCAATCGTGTCCCCAGCCAGTACTACCTGGAACTGCGCCTGAACAAGGCCCGCCAGATGCTCATGCAAACCAGCAAGTCGATCATCCAGATCGGCCTGTCCTGCGGCTTCTCCTCGGGGCCGCACTTCTCCAGCGCCTACCGCAACTTCTTCGGCGCCACCCCTCGTGAAGACCGCAACCAGCGCCGCAGCAGCAGCCCGTTCGAATTGTCGTCGGTGCCGTCCGAGCGCGGCTAGGCATCAGTGCTCGGCCGGCATCTCCAGGCATGACGCTGTTCCTGTGCGCGGATGAGATCAACAGCAGACCAAAACGGCCATCGGCGACGGCATTGGATAGTTGTGCCTCACCGACCGCCCAAAACCGACCCGGGCGGTTTAAACTGCGCCATTGCGATGCTATTTGTCGCATTGGCGTAAACCCGCGAAAATCGCGGGTTGGCGCTATAAGAAGTTGTCGCTTGGCGGCAAGGCCGCGCTGAAAACTGTCCTTACAATCCCTGCATCGCCCGCCAGTTTCAGGCAGGCGTTCCTCTTCAGGAGACTCCGATGTCCGTTGAGCAAGCCCCGGTGCAACGTGCCGATTTCGACCAGGTCATGGTTCCCAACTACGCACCTGCCGCTTTCATCCCCGTGCGTGGCGCAGGTTCGCGCGTATGGGACCAGGCGGGCCGAGAGCTGATCGACTTTGCCGGCGGCATCGCGGTCAACGTATTGGGCCACGCCCACCCGGCGCTGGTCGGTGCACTGACCGAACAGGCCAACAAGCTGTGGCACGTGTCCAACGTCTTCACCAATGAGCCGGCCCTGCGCCTGGCCCATAAGCTGATCGACGCCACGTTTGCCGAGCGTGTGTTCTTCTGCAACTCCGGCGCCGAAGCCAACGAGGCCGCCTTCAAGTTGGCCCGTCGTGTCGCGTTCGACCGCTTCGGCACCGAGAAATACGAAATCATCGCCGCGCTGAACAGCTTCCACGGCCGTACCCTGTTCACCGTGAACGTGGGTGGCCAGTCGAAGTACTCCGACGGCTTCGGTCCGAAGATCGTCGGCATCACCCACGTGCCTTACAACGATCTGGAGGCGCTGAAAGCCGCCGTCTCGGACAAGACCTGCGCCGTGGTGCTGGAGCCGATCCAGGGCGAAGGCGGCGTGCTGCCGGCAGAACTGTCGTACCTGCAAGGTGCCCGCGACCTGTGCGACGCGAACAACGCGCTGCTGGTGTTCGACGAAGTGCAAACCGGCATGGGCCGCAGCGGCGAGTTGTTCGCCTATCAGCATTACGGCGTCGTGCCGGACATCCTCACCAGCGCCAAGAGCCTGGGCGGCGGTTTCCCGATCGCGGCCATGCTGACTCGCGAAGACCTGGCCAAGCACCTGGTGGTCGGCACCCACGGCACCACCTACGGCGGCAACCCGCTGGCGTGCGCGGTGGCGGAAGCGGTGATCGACGTGATCAACACCCCGGAAGTGCTGGCTGGCGTTAATGCCAAGCACGACTTGTTCGTTTCCCGTCTGGAGAAGATTGGCCAGCAATACGGCATCTTCACCGAAGTGCGTGGCCTGGGCCTGCTGCTCGGTTGCGTGCTGAGCGATGCCTGGAAAGGCAAGGCCAAGGACATCTTCAACGCCGCCGAGCGCGAAGGCTTGATGATCCTGCAAGCCGGCCCGGATGTGGTGCGCTTCGCCCCGAGCCTGGTGGTGGAAGATGCCGATATCCAGGAAGGTCTGGACCGCTTCGAACGTGCGGTGAAAAAGCTGACGCAAGCCTGATGGACCGTTGGGTGCCCGGCGAGTCGGGCGCCCAACACAAATTTTGTATGCCGGACTCTTTAGTTGAAGCTGTGAAGATCAAATGTGGGAGCGGGCTTGCTCGCGAATGCAGTGGCTCAGTCACCTGAAATGTTGAATGACACACCGCTTTCGCGAGCAAGCCCGCTCCCACACTTGACCTCACTGATTTCAAGATCGTGTCCGGCATTTTTTCCTGTGAGTTTTTCGAGTTAAGGAGTGACACCATGCTGGTGATGCGCCCCGCGCAAATGGCTGATCTGGGCGAGGTACAGCGTCTGGCTGCGGACAGCCCGATTGGTGTCACCTCCTTGCCGGATGATGTCGAACGCCTGAGCGACAAGATCGCTGCGAGCGAAGCGTCCTTCGCCGCCGAGGTCAGCTTCAACGGTGAAGAAAGCTATTTCTTCGTCCTGGAAGACACCGACGCCGGCAAGCTGGTGGGCTGTTCGGCCATCGTTGCCTCGGCCGGCTACTCGGAACCGTTCTACAGCTTCCGTAACGAGACCTTCGTGCATGCGTCCCGCGAGCTGAAGATTCACAACAAGATCCATGTGCTTTCGCAGTGCCATGACCTCACCGGCAACAGCCTCCTGACCAGTTTCTACGTGGTGCCGGAGCTGGTGGGTTCGCCGTGGTCGGAACTCAACTCCCGTGGCCGCCTGCTGTTCGTGGCCGGCCACCCGGAGCGCTTCGCCGATTCGGTGGTCACCGAGATTGTGGGCTACAGCGACGAGAACGGTGATTCGCCGTTCTGGGACGCCATCGGCCGCAACTTCTTCGACCTCAACTACGCCGCTGCCGAGCGCCTGTGCGGGTTGAAGAGCCGGACCTTTCTCGCCGAACTGATGCCGCACTATCCGATCTACGTGCCGCTGTTGCCCGACGAAGCCCAGGAAGCCATGGGCCAGGTGCACCCGCGGGCGCAGATCACCTTCGACATCCTGATGCGCGAAGGCTTCGAGACCGACCATTACATCGACATCTTCGACGGCGGCCCAACCCTGCATGCGCGCGTCTCGGGCATTCGCTCGATCGCCCAGAGCCGTGTGGTGCCGGTGAAGATCGGTGAGATGGTCAAGGGTGTCGGCCGCCAGTACCTGGTGAGCAACGGCCAGTTGCAGGATTACCGCGCGGTGATGCTGGAGCTGGACTACGCGCCGGGCAAGCCAGTGACCCTGGACCTGGAAACCGCCGAAGCCCTGGGCGTCGGCGAAGGTGCCAGCGTTCGACTGGTAGCGGTTTAAGAATGAGTTTCGCGGGTGGCTTGCAAGGCGGCCCGTTTGAGGAGATAGCATGATCGTTCGTCCCGTACGCAGCAGCGATTTACCGGCCCTGATTGATCTGGCGCGCAGCACCGGCACCGGCCTCACCACCTTGCCGGCCAACGAAGAGCGCCTGACCCATCGGGTCGGCTGGGCTGAAAAGACCTTTCGCGGCGAAGCCGGGCGCGGTGATGCGGACTACCTGTTCGTGCTGGAAAACGACGAAGGCCGCGTGGTGGGGATTTCCGCCATCGCCGGTGCAGTCGGCCTGCGCGAGCCCTGGTACAACTTCCGGGTCGGCCTGACGGTCAGCGCCTCCCAGGAGCTGAACATCTACCGTGAAATCCCGACGCTGTTTCTGGCCAACGACCTGACCGGCAACTCCGAGCTGTGCTCGTTGTTCCTGCACGCCGATTACCGCAACGGCCTTAACGGCCGCATGCTGGCCAAGGCGCGCATGCTGTTTATCGCGGAATTCCCGCAGCTGTTCGGCAACAAGATCATCGCCGAGATGCGCGGCATGTCCGACGAAGCCGGGCGCTCGCCGTTCTGGGAAAGCCTGGGCCGGCACTTCTTCAAGATGGAATTCAGCCAGGCCGACTACCTCACCGGCGTGGGCAACAAGGCGTTTATCGCCGAGCTGATGCCGAAGTTTCCGCTGTACACCTGCTTCCTGTCTGAAGACGCGCGCAACGTGATCGGCAAGGTCCACACCGACACCGAGCCGGCCCTGAGCATGCTCAAGAGCGAAGGTTTCAACTACCAGGGCTACGTCGACATCTTCGACGCGGGCCCGGCGGTGGAGTGTGAAACCACCAAGATCCGCGCGGTACGTGACAGCGAAGCGCTGGTGCTGGCGATTGGTACGCCGGGCGACGACGCCACGCCGTTCCTGATCCATAACCGCAAACGTGAAGATTGCCGCATCACCGCCGCACCGGCGCGGTTGGCTGCGGGCACCCTGGTGGTCGATCAACAGACCGCCAAGCGCCTGCAACTGATCGCCGGTGATCAAGTGCGTGCCGTACCGTTGTCCGCTGCCCGGGAGTCGAAATAATGAATTCGCTATACATCGCAGGTGAATGGCTGGCTGGCCAGGGTGAAGTGTTTGAGTCGCTGAACCCGGTGACTCAGCAGGTGGTGTGGTCGGGTAATGGCGCCACCGCCGAGCAGGTCGAGTCCGCCGTCCAGGCTGCACGCCAGGCGTTTCCGGCCTGGGCCAAGCGTTCGTTGGAAGAGCGCCTGAGCGTGCTGGAAGCCTTCGCCGCCAACCTGAAGAGTCGTGCTGACGAACTCGCCCGCTGCATCGGTGAGGAAACCGGCAAGCCTTTGTGGGAATCGGCGACTGAAGTCACCAGCATGGTCAACAAGGTCGCGATCTCGGTGCAAAGCTACCGCGAACGTACCGGCGAAAAGAGCGGCCCGTTGGGCGACGCCACTGCCGTATTGCGCCACAAGCCCCACGGTGTAGTGGCGGTGTTTGGCCCCTACAACTTCCCGGGTCACTTGCCTAACGGGCATATCGTGCCGGCCTTGCTGGCGGGTAACACCGTGCTGTTCAAGCCGAGCGAGCTGACCCCGAAAGTTGCCGAGCTGACCGTGCAATGCTGGATCGACGCCGGCCTGCCGGCGGGCGTGTTGAACCTGCTGCAAGGCGCACGGGAAACCGGGATCGCCCTGGCGGCGAATCCGGGCATCGACGGTCTGTTCTTCACCGGCTCCAGCCGCACCGGCAACCATCTGCACCAGCAATTCGCCGGGCGCCCGGACAAGATCCTGGCGCTGGAAATGGGCGGCAACAACCCGCTGGTGGTGGACGAAGTGGCCGATGTGGATGCGGCCGTGTACACCATTATCCAGTCGGCGTTTATCTCCGCTGGCCAGCGTTGCACCTGTGCCCGTCGCCTGCTGGTGCCGGAAGGCGCCTGGGGCGATGCGTTGCTCGCACGCCTGGTGGCGGTGAGCTCGACCATCGAAGTCGGCGCATTTGACCAGACGCCGGCGCCGTTCATGGGCTCGGTGATTTCCCTCGGTGCTGCCAAGGCGTTGATGGATGCCCAGGAATTGCTGTTGGCCAATGGCGCCGTGGCGCTGTTGGAAATGACTCAACCCCAGGCCCAGGCTGCGTTGCTGACGCCGGGGATTATCGATGTGACCGAGGTTACGGAACGCGCTGACGAAGAGCTGTTCGGCCCACTGCTGCAAGTGATCCGCTACGCTGATTTCGAGGCGGCGATTGCCGAGGCCAACAACACTCAATACGGCTTGGCGGCCGGGTTGCTGTCGGATTCCGAGGCGCGTTACCAGCAGTTCTGGCTGGAAAGCCGCGCCGGGATCGTCAACTGGAACAAACAGCTGACGGGTGCTGCGAGCAGCGCGCCATTTGGCGGAGTAGGGGCTTCGGGCAACCATCGCGCCAGCGCCTATTACGCGGCGGACTATTGCGCGTACCCGGTGGCCTCCCTTGAGACCCCGAGCCTGGTGCTACCGGCGACGTTAACCCCGGGTGTAACGCTGATCTAAATGTGGGAGCGGGCTTGCTCGCGAAGGCGGTGTGTCATTCAACATTTCAGGCGACTGAACCACCGCTTTCGCGAGCAAGCCCGCTCCCACACTTGATTTGTGGTGTGTTCAAGTAATTTGATGCCTATAAAAATACAGATGTTCGTGGAGCCTCGCCGATGAAATCCTGTGAAGTCAATTTTGACGGTCTAGTGGGGCCGACCCATAACTACGGCGGCTTGTCCTACGGCAACGTCGCGTCCCAAAGCAACAGCCAGCAGTCCTCCAACCCGAAGGAAGCGGCGCTGCAAGGCTTGGCGAAGATGAAGGCCCTGATGGAAATGGGCTTTGTGCAAGGTGTGCTGGCGCCCCAGGAACGTCCGGATGTGGCCGCCTTGCGCAACCTCGGTTTTGCCGGCACCGACGCACAAGTCATCCAGCAGGCCGCCAAGCAAGCCATGCCGCTGCTGGTTGCCAGTTGCTCGGCGTCGAGCATGTGGGTGGCCAATGCCGCGACCGTCAGCCCGAGCGCCGACACCTTTGACGGCCGCGTGCATTTCACCGCCGCCAACCTCAACTGCAAATACCACCGCAGCATCGAACACCCGACCACCAGCCGCGTGCTGGGGGCGATGTTTGCCGATGGCAAACACTTCGCCCACCACGCCGCGTTGCCGGCGGTGGCGCAGTTTGGTGACGAAGGCGCGGCCAACCACACGCGTTTCTGCCGGGACTATGGCGAGGCGGGCGTAGAGTTTTTCGTGTTCGGCCGCAGCGCGTTCGACACCCGCTACCCGGCGCCGCAAAAGTACCCGGCGCGCCAGACCCTCGAAGCCTCCCAGGCGGTCGCGCGCCTGCATGGCCTGCGGGAAGACGGTGTGGTTTACGCGCAGCAGAACCCGGCGGTGATCGATGCCGGTGTGTTCCACAACGATGTGATCGCGGTGGGCAATGGCGAGGTGCTGTTCTATCACGAGGACGCGTTCCTCAATACCGATCAGATGCTCGGCGAATTGCAGGGCAAGCTCGGCAAGCTCGGCGGCAATTTCCAGTCGATCTGCGTGCCACGGGCCCAGGTGGGTGTTGAAGACGCGGTGCGTTCCTACCTGTTCAACAGCCAGCTGCTGACCCGCGCCGACGGTTCGATGCTGCTGATCGTGCCGGAAGAATGCCGCGCCAACGAGCGTGTCTGGCAGTACCTGCAAGGCCTGACGTCCTCCGGCGGGCTGATCCGTGAAGTCAAAGTCTTCGACCTCAAGCAAAGCATGCAGAACGGCGGTGGCCCGGCGTGCCTGCGCTTGCGTGTAGCCTTGAATGAAACCGAACTGGCGGCGGTCAACCCAGGGGTTATCATGACGGCGCCGTTGTACGACACGCTGACCCAATGGGTCGACAAGCACTACCGCGACAGCCTGCGGGAAACCGACCTGGCTGACCCGCAATTGCTGCTTGAGTGCCGGACGGCACTGGATGAACTGACGCAAATCCTTAAACTGGGCTCGGTTTATCCTTTCCAGATCAATTAACGCCGCACGGCTGAGAACTATTTATGACCACCGACACCCTGAAACTGATCCTTGAAGATACCGACGGCACCCAGCTGGAAACCTCCTGCACCCGCGTCGCCGTGGTGTGGCAGGGCAAGGAGATCTGGATCCAGCACGACGGCCGTGGCCAACTGCTGATCGGCGTGGACGTGGAAGAAGGCGACGCGGAATACGCCAACCTGCTGATGCGCCCATTGGCCACCAACCTGATGAGCCTGCAACTGGAAATGGAACCGGCCGACGTTGAAGGTGATGACGACGATCACGTCCACGGTCCTGGCTGCAACCACTAAGGAAGCTGCGTATGCTCGCCCTCGGCAAACTGCTTGAACTGACCCTCGCCGGTCGCGAACCGGCGCAAAAAATTCAACTGACTGTCGACGGCGTGCAACTGCGCTGGCTCAGTGAGGGCGCGCTGGAAGTGCGGCCTCCTGAGGCGCGGGACAACGGCAGCGACGTACTGCTGTCGTCCGGCATCCATGGCAACGAAACCGCGCCAATCGAATTGGCCGACCGCTTGCTGCAGGGCATCGCCCGTGGGGAGATCAAGCCCCGCACCCGTATCCTGTTCCTGTTCGGCAACCCCGAGGCCATGCGCCGCGGCGAGCGTTACCTCGAACTGGACGTCAACCGGCTGTTCAATGGCCGTCATGAACAAAACATCGGCCCTGAAGCCATGCGCGCCGCCGAGCTTGAACAGTTGGCCCGCACCTTCTTCAGCGTGCCTGGGCGTAGCCGTTTGCACTACGACCTGCACACCGCCATCCGTGGCTCGAAGATCGAGCAGTTCGCACTGTACCCGTGGAAGGACGGTCGCCAGCATTCACGTCGTGAACTGGCGCGCCTGCGAGCCGCCGGCCTGGAGGCGGTGCTGTTGCAGAACAAGACGTCGATCACCTTCACGGCGTTTACCTATGAGCAGCTGGAGGCCGAGTCCTTCACCCTGGAGTTGGGCAAGGCCCGGCCGTTCGGGCAGAACCAGGGCGTGGACGTATCGCGCCTGGAAACCCGCCTCACGCAGATCATCGAGGGCAACGAGCCGGCCACCGAGAGCCTGGATGGCCTGCAGCTGTTCAGCGTCTCCCGGGAAGTGATCAAGCACAGCGATACCTTCGTCCTGCATTTGCCGGCGGACGTGGAAAACTTTTCGGAGTTGGAGAAGGGTTATCTGCTGGCCGAGGACATTGCCAAGACCCGCTGGGTGATCGAGGAGGAGGGCGCGCGCATCATCTTCCCGAACCCGAAGGTCAAGAATGGCTTGCGAGCGGGGATATTGATTGTGCCGACTACGGATGCCGGCCTGGCCTGAACCCCGAGACCGACTCGGTCAAATGTGGGAGCGGGCTTGCTCGCGAAGGCGGTGTATCAGTCAGACATGTATTGACTGACACTCCGCTTTCGCGAGCAAGCCCGCTCCCACATTTGCTTTGCAGTGTTGCTTAAACCGCGAGAGCCCGTGGCTCATTGCGACGCAGTGCGCGAACCTTGTGCAGGGTGTCGGCGCAGGTGCGTGCCGCTTCCTGGCCCTTGTGCACGAAGTGCTCATAGAAGAACGTATGGTGCTCGCTGCCCGCGTGGAAGTGGTGCGGGGTCAGGGATACCGAGAACACCGGCACTTCGGTTTCCAGCTGGACCTGCATCAGGCCGCTGACCACGGACTGGGCCACGAACTCGTGACGGTAGATCCCGCCGTCCACCACCAGGGCGGCCGCGACGATACCGGCATAACGGCCGGACTTGGCCAGCAGCTTGGCGTGCAGGGGCATTTCAAAGGCGCCGCCGACTTCGAAGAAATCGATGTCCGATTCCTGGTAGCCCTGGGCGATCATTTCGGCGAGGAAACCTTTACGGGATTGGTCGACAATATCCTTGTGCCAGCAGGCCTGGATAAACGCGACGCGCTCGCCGTGATGGTTTTTGCTTTTGCTGTCGATTGCGGTGGGTTGCATGTTCTGACTCCTGTTTAAGAAAAAAACAGGGCGTTATGAATCGAATGGGATTTAAGGGTACGCACAGCGGGCTCATGTGAACATGACGTCAGCGCGGCCCTTAGGTGCCAATCCCGTTCTCTCTTCATCCGGACTATGACCGTCGGCCCCGGGATCACACCGGGTCTGCTGACCTTGTCGCCGTCCTGCCGAGGCAGTTCGAGGCGCCAAGCGCTCGCGGGCTATGCACGTTGCGTGCAATTACCGCCGGTGGGGAATTACACCCCGCCCTGAGAACGTTGCCGCCAGAACCCTGGCGGCGGAGAGTTTTTATCATGGTTTTTCAGAAACTGCACGGTTGGTTTATCGATAACCTATATCGGTTTGTTTGGTTGGTATTCGATTGTGCAAGCACGGGGCTTGATATTCCGCGGGTTTGCCCGCAGTAATCGTTAACACAAGAAACGCTCCAATCCGCTAGAGGCTAGTTTGATGAACGTGATTGACCTGCGCAGCGACACAGTGACCCAACCGACCCCTGGCATGCTCGAGGCGATGGCCACTGCCGCCAGCGGCGACGACGTCTACGGCGAGGACCCGAGCGTCAATCGCCTGGAAGCCGAACTGGCCAGGCGCCTGGGTTTTGCCGCCGCGTTGTTCGTGCCCACCGGCACCATGAGCAACCTGCTGGCATTGATGGCGCACTGTGAGCGTGGCGAGGAATACATCGTCGGTCAGCAGGCCCACACCTACAAATACGAAGGCGGCGGCGCGGCGGTTCTCGGCTCGATCCAGCCACAACCCCTGGAAGTGCAGGCCGACGGTTCCCTGAACCTGGAGCACGTGCTGGCGGCGATCAAGCCGGACGACTTCCACTTCGCCCGCACCCGCTTGCTGGCGCTGGAAAACACCATGCAGGGCAAGGTCCTGCCGCTGGAATACCTGGCGGCCGCGCGAGCCTTTACCCGGGAACACGGACTGGCCTTGCACCTGGACGGCGCGCGGCTCTACAACGCGGCGGTCAAGCTGGGTGTGGATGCACGGGAGATCGCCCAGCACTTCGATTCGGTGTCGGTGTGCCTGTCCAAGGGCCTGGGCGCGCCGATCGGCTCGGTGCTGTGCGGCTCCACCGCGTTGATCGCCAAGGCCCGTCGTTTGCGCAAGATGGTCGGTGGCGGCATGCGCCAGGCCGGTTCGCTGGCGGCGGCGGGGCTGTACGCCCTGGATCACCAGGTGCAGCGCCTGGCCGACGACCACGCCAATGCCCAATGGCTGGGGGATGAACTGCGCAAGGCGGGTTATACGGTGGAGCCGGTGCAGACCAACATGGTCTACGTCGACATCGGTGATCGAGCCCAGGCCTTGAAGGCGTTTGCTGCCGAGCGCGGGATCAAGTTGAGCGCGGCGCCGCGCCTGCGCATGGTCACGCACCTGGACGTCAGCCGGGCGCAGATCGAGCAAGTGCTCGCGACATTTGTCGAGTTTTCCCGGAAATGACAGTGCAGACCGTCTAATTGACTGTTTCTATCACATAAACACGCTGTACCACGGGCAAAGGGCCGATATAATGCGGCCCTTTGCCGTCGCTCCGTCTGATGACGTTTAGCACTGGCCTTTGGCCGCAGCCTCCGTGGAAGAACCTAATGAAAAGCGCAGAAATCCGTGAAGCCTTCCTTCGCTTCTTCGAAGAGCAAGGTCACACCCGTGTCGCCTCCAGCTCCTTGATCCCAGGCAATGACCCAACCCTGCTGTTCACCAACGCGGGGATGAACCAGTTCAAGGACTGCTTCCTGGGCCAGGAAAAGCGCGCCTACACCCGCGCCACCAGCAGCCAGAAGTGCGTACGCGCCGGCGGCAAGAACAGCGACCTGGAAAACGTGGGCTACACCGCCCGCCACCACACATTCTTCGAGATGCTGGGTAACTTCAGCTTCGGCGACTATTTCAAGAAAGACGCGATCACCTTTGCCTGGACCTTCCTGACCGGCGTGCTGAAGCTGCCGAAGGAAAAACTCTGGGTGACCGTCTACGCCACCGATGACGAAGCCTACGACATCTGGACCCAGCAAATCGGGGTGCCAGTCGAGCGCATGATTCGCATCGGCGACAACAAGGGCGCGCCTTACGCGTCCGACAACTTCTGGACCATGGGCGATACCGGCCCGTGCGGGCCGTGCACCGAGATTTTCTACGATCACGGCGCCGACATCTGGGGTGGCCCACCGGGCTCGCCGGAAGAAGACGGCGACCGCTACATCGAAATCTGGAACAACGTGTTCATGCAGTTCAACCGCACCGCCGATGGCGTGTTGCATCCGTTGCCAGCGCCGTCGGTGGACACCGGCATGGGCCTGGAGCGGATCAGTGCGGTGATGCAGCACGTTCACTCCAACTACGAGATCGACCTGTTCACCAACCTGCTGAGCGCTTCGGCCGCGGCCATTGGCTGTGCCAACGACAACCAGTCGTCGCTCAAGGTGGTGTCGGATCACATCCGTTCCTGCGGCTTCCTGATCGCCGATGGCGTGCTGCCGTCGAACGAAGGCCGTGGCTATGTGCTGCGCCGCATCATCCGTCGCGCCTGCCGTCACGGTAACAAGCTGGGCGCCACCGGCAGCTTCTTCTACAAGATCGTTGCCGCGCTGGTGGCCGAGATGGGCGATGCCTTCCCGGAACTCAAGCAGCAGCAAGCCAACATCGAGCGCGTGCTCAAGGCTGAAGAAGAGCAGTTCTCCAAGACCCTGGAGCACGGCCTGAAGATCCTCGAGCAGGACCTGGCGGAGCTCAAGGGCACCGTGGTGCCGGGCGACGTCGTGTTCAAGCTGTACGACACCTACGGTTTCCCGATGGACCTGACCGCCGACATCGCCCGCGAACGCGAGCTGACCATCGACGAGGCCGGGTTTGAGCGTGAGATGGAAGCCCAGCGCGTCCGTGCCCGTTCCGCCAGCTCCTTTGGCCTGGACTACAACACCCTGGTAAAGGTTGATGTGGCGACTTCGTTCATTGGTTACGAAGCCACCGTTGGCTCGGCCAAGATCGTGGCTATCTATAAGGATGGCAAGTCGGTCGACGTGCTGAACGAAGGTGACGAGGGCGTTGTGGTCCTCGACCAGACCCCGTTCTACGCTGAATCCGGTGGCCAGGTTGGCGACTGTGGTTTCCTGAGCTCCACCTCCGGTCGTTTTGAAGTGCGCGACACCACCAAGACCGGCGGTGCGTTCCTGCATCACGGCGTGCTGGTGCTGGGCAACCTGACCGTCGGCGCCCCGGTGGACACTCAGGTAGATGCCGACGTACGGCATGCAACTGCCTTGAACCATTCTGCCACTCACTTGCTGCACGCTGCGTTGCGTCAGGTGCTGGGTGAGCATGTGCAACAGAAGGGTTCGTTGGTCGATAGCCAGCGCCTGCGTTTTGACTTCAGTCATTTCGAGGCGATCAAGCCTGAGCAGTTGAAGGCCCTGGAAGACATCGTCAACGCCGAGATTCGCAAGAACACCCCGGTGGAAACCGAAGAAACCGATATCGAGAGCGCCAGGAAGAAAGGCGCCATGGCGCTGTTTGGCGAGAAGTACGGCGACGAAGTGCGCGTATTGAGCATGGGCGGCAGCTTCTCGGTGGAGCTGTGTGGTGGTATTCACGCCAGCCGTACCGGCGACATCGGCCTGCTGAAAATCATCAGCGAAGGCGGCGTGGCTTCCGGCGTACGTCGTATTGAAGCGATCACCGGTGCTGCGGCCCTGGCCTACCTCAATGCGGCAGAAGAACAACTCAAGGAAGCGGCCGGCCTGGTCAAGGGCAGCCGCGACAACCTGATCGACAAGCTCTCCGGCGTACTGGAGCGCAACCGTCAGCTGGAGAAACAGCTGGAGCAGTTGCAGGCCAAGGCGGCCAGCGCGGCGGGCGACGATCTGTCGGCTTCCGCCCTGGACGTCAAGGGTGTGAAAGTGCTGGCCGTACGCCTGGACGGTCAGGACGGCAAGGCGCTGTTGGCCTTGGTCGATCAGTTGAAGAACAAGCTCGGCCGCGCAGTGATCCTGCTCGGCAGTGTCCATGAGGAAAAGGTCGTTCTGGTTGCCGGTGTAACCAAAGACCTGACTGGCCAACTCAAGGCCGGTGATTTGATGAAGCAAGCCGCCGCGGCAGTGGGCGGGAAGGGCGGTGGTCGTCCGGACATGGCGCAAGGCGGTGGTGTTGACGCCGGCGCCCTGGACGCGGCCCTGGCCCTGACCGTGCCGTTTGTCGAGGCAGGTATTTAAGACGCTGTTAATGAGCCCGTGGTCTAGTCGCGGGCTCAGTCAGTGCTGGTTGATTGAATAACAGGCGCCCCTTTACGGGCTGAGGCGGCTTAGAAATGGCTTTGATCGTACAGAAATTTGGAGGCACCTCGGTCGGCTCTGTCGAAAGAATCGAGCAGGTCGCCGACAAGGTTAAGAAATTCCGCGATGCCGGCGATGACCTGGTGGTGGTGCTGTCGGCCATGAGCGGCGAGACCAATCGCCTGATCGATCTGGCCAAGCAAATCAGTGGCGATCAGCAACCGGTTCCCCGTGAACTGGACGTGATCATTTCCACCGGGGAGCAGGTGACCATCGCATTGCTGGCCATGGCGCTGAACAAGCGTGGTGTGCCGGCGGTGTCCTACACTGGCAACCAGGTCCGCATTCTTACGGATAGCGCGCACACTAAAGCCCGCATCCTGCAGATTGATGACCAGAAGATTCGCGCTGACCTGAAAGCCGGTCGTGTGGTCGTTGTCGCCGGTTTCCAGGGCGTCGACGAGCACGGCAACATCACCACCCTCGGTCGTGGCGGTTCCGACACCACTGGCGTGGCCCTGGCGGCAGCCCTGAAGGCTGACGAATGCCAGATCTACACCGATGTGGATGGCGTCTACACCACTGACCCGCGGGTCGTGTCCGTGGCTCAGCGCCTGGACAAGATCACCTTCGAAGAGATGCTGGAAATGGCCAGCCTCGGTTCCAAGGTGTTGCAGATCCGTGCCGTTGAGTTCGCCGGCAAATACAACGTTCCGCTGCGCGTACTGCACAGCTTCAAGGAGGGTCCGGGCACCCTCATTACTATTGATGAAGAGGAATCCATGGAACAGCCGATCATTTCCGGTATCGCTTTCAACCGTGATGAAGCCAAGCTGACTATCCGTGGCGTGCCAGACACCCCGGGCGTGGCTTTCAAGATCCTGGGCCCTATCAGTGGCGCGAACATCGAAGTCGACATGATCGTGCAGAACGTCTCGCACGATAACACCACCGATTTCACCTTCACCGTGCACCGCAACGAGTACGATGCGGCGGAGCGGATCCTGCAGAACACTGCGAAGGAAATCGGCGCCCGTGAAGTGGTCGGCGATACGAAGATTGCCAAGGTGTCGATCGTGGGTGTGGGCATGCGTTCCCATGCGGGTGTTGCCAGCCGCATGTTCGAAGCCCTGGCCAAGGAAAGCATCAACATCCAGATGATCTCCACATCGGAAATCAAGGTGTCGGTGGTGATCGAAGAGAAGTACCTGGAACTGGCTGTACGCGCACTGCATACCGCTTTTGAGCTGGACGCTCCGGCCCGACAGGGCGAGTGATGCGTTGCCAGGAAGGCGCGGTTATCCGCGCCTTTCATTTTTTTGTCGGGTGTGTGGTTAAGACCTGTTCTTTTACCTGCGCTCGACAATACTTAGGCGTGTAGGGCTATGGCCATTTGGTTGTAGGTCGAATGCCTTTTTTTTGCAGACTGTTGTTCCCGAAATGAAATGCGTGAGGAGAAAGGTATGCTGATTCTGACTCGTCGATGCGCAGAAAGCCTGATTATTGGTGATGGCGAAATCACCGTGACCGTGCTCGGCGTCAAAGGCAATCAAGTGCGTATCGGGGTTAACGCTCCGAAAGAGGTGGCTGTCCACCGCGAGGAAATCTACCTGCGGATCAAGAAAGAGAAGGACGAAGAACCAAGCCATTAATTTTTATCGTTTTTTATGTTTGCAAACGGGGATGAAGCTGGTTAATATACGCCCCGTGTTGCGGAGAGCTGGCCGAGTGGCCGAAGGCGCTCCCCTGCTAAGGGAGTACACCTCAAAAGGGTGTCGGGGGTTCGAATCCCCCGTTCTCCGCCATTATTTGCTTAGTACGTTGCAATCTGGTTTTTTCGCTAAGTTGTTGAAACTAAACGAAAAAATAGCTTTACATAGAGATTGAACGGCCTATAATGCGCGGCAACAAATGCACTCGTAGCTCAGCTGGATAGAGTACTCGGCTACGAACCGAGCGGTCACAGGTTCGAATCCTGTCGAGTGCACCAAACAACAAAAAGCCCGCCTAGTGCGGGCTTTTTGCCGTCTGGGGTTTTTATTTCCCGGGGCGCCTTTTTCTCCCGCCCATGTGTTTTCCTTTCAAGCTGCGTCGTCGCAGTTCATATGTGTGGCCAATGCTCAGCTTTGTGTCGCAAGCGCTTGTTCTTTCCAGTTTTTTGACGTTAAACGCGGCCGCCCGGTGTATCATTGCGCCCGTCAGCCCCGCCGGGGCTTGTGGAACGCCTCCATGGACTTACCCAGTAGTTACTCAGTACCCCGTTTTACCAATCATGAATTGACTGATTGATCCTTCCGGCGTGCCCCGCTGCTGGGAGTGGAGTTCGCCTATGACCGAAGTTGAAGTAAAGAAAACACAAGAAAGCCTGCAGGATCGCCTGGCTCAAGTCGTCGAGCTGCTGCAGCGCCAGCGCGTGGTCGAAGACCTGACGCATCGCCAGGAAGGCGCGAACAATGACCGGGTCGAGAACCTGGTCCACCGGCAAAACCTTGTCGAGCTGCAACGCAAGCTCGATGACCTGCACTCCGCCGACGTTGCCTACATCCTCGAAGCCTTGCCGCTGAATGACCGCCTGACCCTTTGGCAGTTGGTCAAGGCTGACCGCGACGGCGACATCCTCCTCGAAGTATCCGACTCGGTCCGTGAAACCCTGATCGCCGACATGGACGATCACGAGCTCCTGGCGGCCGCCAAGGACATGGATGCCGACGAACTCGCTGACTTGGCTTCCGAGCTGCCGCGTGACGTCGTCCATGAGCTGATGGAAACCCTCGATGGCCAGCAGCGCGAGCGTGTGCGCTCGGCGTTGTCCTACGACGAGGAGCAGGTCGGTGCGTTGATGGACTTCGAGATGGTCACCATCCGCGAAGACGTCAGCCTGGAAGTGGTTCTGCGCTACCTGCGCCGGTTGAAAGAGCTGCCAGGCCACACCGACAAGCTGTTCGTGGTCGACTACGAAGGGATCCTCAAGGGCGTACTGCCGATCAAGCGCCTGCTGGTCAATGATCCGGACAAAAAAGTCGCGGACGTCATGGCCAGTGACCCGGTGAGTTTCCATCCTGACGAAGACGCTTACGACGCGGCCCAGGCGTTTGAGCGTTATGACTTGATCTCGGCCCCGGTGGTCGACAAGAACGGCAAGCTGATCGGCCGTCTGACCATCGATGAAATGGTCGACCTGATTCGTGAGGAGAGCGAAAGCGAAGTCCTCAACATGGCCGGTCTGCGGGAAGAAGAGGATATTTTTGCGTCGGTCTGGAAGTCCCTGCGTAACCGCTGGGCCTGGCTGGCGGTGAATTTGATTACCGCGTTTATTGCTTCACGAGTGATCGGCCTGTTTGAAGGCTCCATCGAGAAGCTCGTGGCCCTGGCTGCACTGATGCCGATTGTGGCGGGTATTGGCGGTAACTCGGGTAACCAGACCATCACCATGATCGTCCGCGCCATGGCGCTGGATCAGGTGGGGACCGGGCATGGCAAGCGTTTGATGCGCAAGGAGCTTGCGGTCGCGCTGATCAACGGCCTGGTGTGGGGCGGTGTCATCGGTATCGTGGCGTACCTGCTGTATGGCAGCTGGTCGCTCGGCGTGGTCATGACGGCGGCCATGACGCTTAACCTGCTGCTGGCAGCGTTGATGGGTGTTCTGATTCCAATGACCCTGGTGCGCCTTGGACGAGACCCGGCGATGGGCGCCAGTGTGATGATCACGGCCATGACCGACAGTGGTGGCTTCTTCATCTTCCTGGGCCTGGCAACCATCTTCCTGCTTTGATCCTTTCCATGGATCGGGGGCATTTGCCCCTTGATCCTTTCCTGACCAAATCCCGGGCAAAAAAAAGCCAGCGCATGGCTGGCTTTCAGCTTTCAGTTGCCAATCAGTTGGCTTCTGCAGCTGCCTCAACGTCGTGGGCGATCAGCGAGACGAGAGCATTTTGCTGGCGGTGGGAGAGCTGACGAAAACGCTGCAGCAGTTCGCGTTCGTGCAGTGACAGCTCGGGGCTGTCCAGGCGCATGCTCAGCTCGTCGCCCAGCGCACCTTCCTGAATCAGGCTTTGTTCCAGGCGTGCGATGATTTCGGAGTTCATGCTGCGGTGATGATTGCGAGCCACCTCGGCAATGCGTTCCCGCATTCCGTCTGGCAGACGTACGACGAACTTGTCAGCCGTACGGCTGGAATAAATTGCCTGTTTCAATGGGCGCATATATTTATGCGGATTCCACGCCATTCGGACACTCAGCCCACGCTGATCCGGACACCTGTTCCACGCTCATTCGGACAGGCAGTC